>NZ_JASHFI010000016.1:0-26133 GCF_047460875.1 Streptococcus infantis
CTGTAGAACCAACTCCAGATAAGCCTGTAGAGCCAACTCCAGATAAGCCTGTAGAGCCAACTCCAGACAAACCTGTAGAGCCAACTCCAGACAAACCTGTAGAGCCAACTCCAGATAAACCTGTAGATCCAACTCCAGATAAGCCTGTAGAGCCAACTCCAGACAAACCTGTAGAGCCAACTCCAGATAAGCCTGTAGAGCCAACTCCAGACAAACCTGTAGAGCCAACTCCAGACAAACCTGTAGAGCCAACTCCAGACAAACCTGTAGAGCCAACACCAGATAAACCTGTAGAGCCAACACCAGATAAGCCTGTAGAGCCAACTCCAGATAAACCTGTAGAGCCAACTCCAGACAAACCTGTAGAGCCAACTCCAGATAAACCTGTAGAGCCAACTCCAGACAAACCTGTAGAGCCAACTCCAGATAAGCCTGTAGATCCAACTCCAGACAAACCTGTAGAGCCAACTCCAGACAAACCTGTAGAACCAACTCCAGACAAACCTGTAGAGCCAACTCCAGACAAACCTGTAGAACCAACTCCAGATAAGCCTGTAGAACCAACTCCAGATAAGCCTGTAGAACCAACTCCAGACAAACCTGTAGAGCCAACTCCAGATAAACCTGTAGAACCAACACCAGGTAAACCAGTGAATCCAACACCAGGTAAACCAGTGGAACCAACACCAGGTAAGCCAGTGAACCCAACACCAGGTAAGCCAGTGAACCCAACACCAGGTAAGCCAGTGAACCCAACACCAGGTAAACCGGTGGAACCAACACCAGGTAAGCCAGTGAACCCAACACCAGGTAAACCAGTGGAACCAACACCAGGTAAACCAGTGAACCCAACACCAGGTAAACCGGTGGAACCAACACCAGGTAAACCGGTGGAACCAACACCAGGTAAGCCAGTAGAGCCAACATCAGCTAAAGGCCAACTTCCAAATACTGGTGAAACTACATCTGCAGGATCAACTGTACTCGGAGTAGTTGCAGGACTTGTAGGATTGGCAGCACTTGGACGTCGTAAAAAAGAAGACGAAAAATAGTCATCTTTCTTAAGTGAGTAAAGTTATTTGCTTAAAAATAACAAGTTACGATTGACGACCAGAGCCGGTTTTAAGTCATAGAAAAAGGGGAACTATGTGTTCCCTTTTTTCGACTAGTTATAAAATAGAATCTCTGCTGAGAGTCTATGAGAAGAAAAGTTAGTAACAAGATTCATAAAAAGATATGAAGTCATCCCGAATCTATGATATATCATGATTCGGGGTGTTTTTTACTCATTAGGCACAAAAAATCTTCTATTGGATAGAGTTGTAGATTCACAACAGAAGTAAAATCTAAAAGAAAGTGTTTATTAGAAGTGAGTTGCTTTTTAGCAAATGAACGCTGATATCTGATAAAGCTACCTTCCGATAGGTGAATCGATTACGAGGGCTTGCCTATATTCTTAGCCATAGAAATATGAAGGAAGGAGACGATTTTAACTTACTCAAGGAGAGGGAAAGCTGGGCTTTTGATAAATCTCTTTGCTCCTCTTATCTTGGGAATGAATTCATAAAAGGGAAGTGTAACTGAGTAGCACATGTATTTCTTTATAATCTGTGATTCAAAAACAAGTGACTTCTTGATGTTTGATTAGGCAATTCTATTGTATGCTTAATAGCTTCTGTGGTGCTTTTCTATTTTACTGTTGAGCTATTTTGTCTATTGTCAAAAAACTCCCTAATTCCTACAGTTAGTAAAGCAACTATAGACATTATAGAGTCTACTTATCTCATGATTTAATGGGCATGCTCCTTGTTACAAACGATATTGAAAGGCAGTTCTAATTAACGGTTGAGGGAGGCTCTTAAGAAAAAAATAAGGCCTTATCCCTCTTTAAAGGAGTGATAAGACCATTGGTAATATTTTCTTTATGGACTACTAAATAGGAAATAGTCTAGTTGTGTAGGATTATTTTGTTCTTCTATTTCTACGATAGCCATTTAGTTTATTGTTTTCCCAAAAGCTATTAAAGATTTTTTCTTTGCTTTCGCGGTCAATTTCTAAGAAGTAGGCATAGAGTAAGTCGATTAAAATCAACATCGGAAGTTGGGCAGAGATTCTCTGGATGTAAGAAGCTTGACTTTGACTGGCTACCAATACAGTTTCCGTAAAGGCTTGGGTTTCCTTACTAGGCATACTTGTAAAGAGAACGGTCTTAGCCCCCATATCTTGAGCATCAAGTAGACTATCAATGATGGACGGAGTTGTTCCTGACAGGGAGAAGCCAAAGACCAAACATTTTTCATCGATGATACTGGTTGTCCAGGCGAAACCATCTGGATCTGTCAAAGCCTCACAAACGACTCCAAGTCTCATGAAGCGCAATTTCATCTCACGCGCAACGAGGCCAGAACTGCCAGTCCCAAAAAAATAGACGCGTTCTGATTGATCAATCATTTGGGCAATGCGCTCCAGTTGGTCATCATCAATCAATTCTTGTGTCATTTCTCGGATGTTTGTATAGCTCCTCAAGACTCTTTGGGTCAAAGGATTCATATCCTGTTGTGGGACGGAAAGGGTATCTTTTTGTTGTTGGTATTTGAAAATAAATTCCCGATAGCCCGTAAAGCCACATTTTTTGGCAAAACGAGTGAGAGCCGCCTGAGAAATATGAAGTTTTTGAGTGACCTGCTGAGAAGACAAGTCATCGTGAATGGTATCTGCCTGCAAAAAATAGCGGGCAATCTCTTGCTCTAAATCGGTCATTTCTTCAAAGTGAAGATCAATAATCGTAGAGATATCTTGCTTGTTCATGGGCCTCCCTTGTAGTTATTGGTTAAAATTTTTATCAATGAAATCTATAAAATAGCGCTTACTTTAATTATACCACAGTTGCTTTGTTTTTTGGATAAAAAGGAAAAGTCTTTTCTTTTTCCATAATTTTCTCTTTAAATTATGGTACAATGAAGAGTAAGATTTTGATTAGAAATGAGACTGCTTTGTATGAGAAAATTTAATAGCCATTCGATACCGACTCGGCTTAATTTATTGTTTGCAATCGTTATTTTGCTCTTCATGACCATCATTGGTCGCTTGCTCTATATGCAATTCGTAAATAAGGATTTCTATGAAGCCAAGTTAGCATCTGCTAGCCAAACTAGGGTAACAACGGGTTCTGCTCGTGGAGAAATCTATGACGCGGCTGGAAAACCCTTAGTAGAAAATACCGTTAAACAAGTAGTGGCTTTCACACGAAGTAATAAGATGACGGCTACAGATTTAAAGGATATTTCTACTAAACTTTTAACGTATGTAACAGTTTCCTCTCCAAATTTGACAGAACGTCAGATGGCTGATTATTATCTAGCGGACCCAGCTGTCTATAAAAAAACGGTAGAGGCTCTTCCAAAAGATAAGCGTTTTGACTCAGATGGTAACCAACTTTCTGAATCGGATCTTTATAACAATGCTGTTGAGAGTGTTACCTCTAGCCAAACTAATTATACAGAGGATGAAAAGAAGACTATTTATCTCTTTAGTCAGCTCAATGCAGTTGGAAATTTTGCAACAGGCAATATCCAAACAGATCCTTTAAGTGATACTCAAGTCGCTCTAATCGCCTCTGCATCTAAAGAGTTGCCTGGGATTAGCATCTCTACCTCGTGGGATCGCAAGGTCCTTGAAACTTCTCTTGCTTCTATCGTAGGAAGTGTTTCCAGTGAAAAATCAGGTCTTCCAGCTGAGGAAGTGGACGCCTATCTTAAAAAAGGTTATTCCCTCAATGACCGTGTTGGGACCTCTTACCTTGAGAAACAGTATGAGGAAGTCCTACAAGGGAAACGTACTGTTAAAGAAATCCATCTCGATAAACATGGAGATATGGAGAGCGTAGAAAACATTGAGGAAGGTAGCAAGGGTAAAAACATTAAACTGACCATTGATTTGGCCTTCCAAGATAGTGTGGATAGCCTCTTGAAAAGCTATTTTAATTCTGAGCTTGCTAACGGAGGTGCCCAATATTCGGAAGGTGTCTATGCGGTTGCCCTCAATCCTAAGACAGGGGCTGTTCTAGCCATGTCAGGGATTAAGCACAATCTGGAATCTGGTGAATTGACTCCAGACTCACTAGGTACAGTGACCAACGTTTTTGTTCCAGGATCTGTCGTTAAGGCGGCAACCATCAGCTCAGGTTGGGAAAATGGTGTTTTATCAGGCAATCAAACTTTGACTGACCAACCGATTGTCTTCCAAGGTTCAGCTCCGATTAATTCTTGGTATACTCAAGCCTACGGTTCATTCCCGATTACAGCTGTGGAAGCCTTGGAGTATTCTTCTAATGCCTATATGGTTCAAACGGCTTTGGGCATTATGGGTCAGACCTATCAACCCAATATGTTTGTTTTAACTAACAATTTAGAATCCGCTATGGGGAAACTTCGTTCGACATTTGCTGAATATGGTCTTGGAGCCTCAACAGGCATTGACCTTCCAGATGAGTCAACTGGTTTTATACCAAAAGAGTATAATTTTGCTAATTACATTACCAATGCATTTGGCCAGTTTGATAACTACACCCCAATGCAATTGGCCCAGTACGTTGGAACTATTGCCAATAATGGTGTTCGCTTGGCTCCTCGTATAGTAGAGGGAGTCTATGATAATAATGAGCAAGGTGGTTTAGGAAGTTTGATTCAGCAAACAGGTAGTACCGAAATGAATAAAATCAATATTTCTGAGTCTGACATGTCTATCCTACAACAAGGATTTTACCAGGTATCGCACGGAACAAGTGCACTTACGACAGGTCGTGCCTTTTCAAATGGCGCAGCAGTCTCTATCAGTGGAAAAACCGGTACAGCCGAAAGTTACGTGAACGGCGGACAAAAAGCCAATAATACCAACGCTGTCGCCTATGCACCGACAGATAATCCGCAGATTGCAGTCGCGGTTGTTTTCCCTCACAATACCAACCTAACTAACGGTGTCGGTCCATCTATTGCGCGCGATATTATCAATCTTTACAACCAACACCATCCAATGAACTAGAAAGGAAGCCATGCTTTACCCAACACCTATAGCCAAGCTGATTGACAGCTATTCTAAACTTCCAGGTATCGGGATTAAGACAGCAACCCGACTGGCCTTTTATACCATTGGGATGCCTGATGATGACGTTAATGAATTTGCAAAAAATCTCCTTGCAGCTAAGCGAGAATTGACCTATTGTTCGATTTGCGGACGTTTAACGGATGATGATCCATGTTCAATCTGTACGGATCCTAGTCGTGACCAGACAACTATCCTAGTATTAGAGGATAGCCGAGATGTAGCGGCTATGGAAAATATCCAAGAATACCATGGACTCTATCATGTCCTACACGGCTTGATTTCACCAATGAATGGCATTAGCCCAGATGATATCAATCTTAAGAGTCTTATGACTCGTCTCATGGATAGTGAGGTTTCGGAGGTCATCGTGGCAACCAATGCGACAGCTGATGGTGAAGCGACTTCTATGTATCTCTCTCGTTTGCTTAAGCCTGCAGGGATTAAGGTTACGCGCCTAGCGCGAGGTCTAGCAGTGGGAGCAGACATCGAATATGCGGACGAAGTAACACTCCTAAGAGCCATTGAAAATCGTACAGAGCTTTAGTCTATGAGGTTAAATCGCTAAATACTTAGCTAGCAGGTATAAAATATTTAAGAACACAGAGACTGGACTATTTTTCTTCCAGTCTCTTTTCTTGTTTTGTGCTATTCAAGTTTAAAAAAATAGACAAATGTGATATACTAAAAGGCGAGTATTCTAGTAGAAATAGGACAATCATATGAAACAAACAATTATTCTATTATATGGTGGACGCAGTGCAGAACGTGAAGTGTCTGTCTTGTCAGCTGAGAGTGTCATGCGTGCGGTTAACTATGATCGCTTCATGGTAAAAACCTTCTTTATCAGCCAGTCTGGAGACTTTATCAAAACCCAAGAATTTACCCAAACTCCTGGGCAGGAAGACCGTCTCATGACCAACGAAACGATCGATTGGGACAAGAAAATTGCTCCAAGTGCTATCTACGAAGAAGGCGCCGTTGTTTTTCCAGTTCTTCATGGACCTATGGGAGAAGATGGTTCCGTTCAAGGTTTCTTAGAAGTCTTGAAAATGCCTTATGTTGGTTGCAACATCTTGTCTTCAAGCCTTGCTATGGATAAGATTACTACCAAGCGTGTCTTGGAGTCTGCTGGGATTGCCCAAGTTCCTTACGTAGCTATCGTTGAAGGGGATGACTTGGTTTCTAAGATTGCTGAAGTTGAGGGGAAATTGACTTATCCAGTTTTCACAAAACCGTCAAATATGGGTTCTAGTGTTGGGATTTCTAAGTCTGAAAATAAAGAGGAACTCTATCAAGCTCTAGAGCTTGCCTTCAAGTACGATAGTCGTGTCTTGGTAGAACAAGGGGTAAATGCCCGTGAAATCGAGGTTGGACTTTTAGGAAACTATGATGTCAAGAGCACGCTTCCTGGTGAAGTTGTCAAAGACGTAGCCTTCTATGACTATGATGCCAAATATATCGATAACAAAATTACTATGGATATCCCAGCTAAGATTAGCAATGATGTGATATCGATTATGCGCAAGAATGCCGAAACTGCCTTCCGTGCTATCGGTGGACTTGGTTTGTCGCGTTGCGACTTCTTCTATACAGATAAGGGAGAAGTTTTCCTAAACGAGCTTAACACCATGCCAGGCTTTACCCAATGGTCTATGTATCCATTACTTTGGGACAATATGGGGATTAGCTATCCAGAATTAATTGAACGTTTGGTTGATCTTGCTAAGGAAAGTTTTGTCAAGCGTGAAGCGCACCTATTGTAAAGACAGACATAAGGGCGGGGAAGGACTCCTTGCCCCTTTTTAAAGGAGTAAACATGAAACTTACGATTCACGAAGTTGCGCGTGTTGTCGGTGCAAAAAATGATGTGACAGGCTATGCGGATAGCCCGCTAGTCAAGGCTGAGTTTGATAGTCGTTTGATTGGACTTGGTGATCTATTTGTGCCACTCAAGGGGGCGCGTGATGGTCATGACTTTATCGAGACAGCTTTTGAAAATGGCGCAGCTTTAACCTTATCAGAGAAAGAAGTAGTAGGTCATCCTTACATTTTAGTAGATGATGTCTTGACAGCCTTCCAAGCACTTGCGGCCTATTACCTTCAAAAAACAGGTGTCGATGTCTTTGCTGTTACAGGTTCAAATGGGAAAACAACTACCAAGGATATGTTGGCCCATTTACTTTCTACAAGCTACAAAACCTACAAAACGCAAGGAAATTATAATAACGAGATTGGCCTCCCTTATACGGTTCTCCATATGCCAGATGATACTGAAAAGCTGGTCTTGGAAATGGGACAGGATCACTTGGGAGATATTCATCTTTTGTCTGAACTGGCTCATCCGAAGACAGCTATTGTGACTTTAGTTGGGGAAGCCCATTTGGCCTTCTTTAAGGACCGTTCAGAGATTGCCAAAGGTAAATTACAGATTGCTGATGGAATGGAGAAAGGTAGCTTGCTCTTGGTGCCATCTGATCCCATTGTAGAGGATTATCTACCTACTGACAAAAAAGTGGTTCGCTTTGGCCCAGGTGCAGAACTCGAAATTACAGAATTAACTGAGCGTAAGGATAGCTTAACCTTCAAGGCTAATTTCTTGGAGCAGGCTCTTGACTTGCCAGTAACAGGTAAGTACAATGCGACTAATGCTATGATAGCTTCTTACGTTGCCCTGCAAGAAGGAGTGACGGAGGAGCAGATTGGTCAAGCCTTCCAAAATCTAGAATTGACCCGCAATCGTACCGAGTGGAAAAAAGCTGCCAATGGGGCAGATATCCTATCAGATGTTTACAATGCCAATCCAACTGCTATGAAGTTGATTTTAGAAACTTTCTCTGCTATTCCAGCTAATGAAGGTGGTAAGAAAATCGCAGTTCTGGCGGATATGAAAGAACTTGGAGAACAGTCTGTTCAACTCCACAATCAGATGATTTTGAGCATTACACCCGATGTCCTTGATACCGTTATTTTCTACGGCGAAGACATTGCTGATTTGGCTCAACTAGCCAGTCAAATGTTCCCAATAGGCCATGTTTATCATTTCAAGAAAACTGCTGAAGAAGACCAGTTTGAAGCTATGGTCAAGCAGGTCAAGGAAATTCTTGGAGCACATGACCAGATTTTGCTTAAAGGTTCCAACTCTATGAATCTAGCCAAGATAGTAGAAAGTCTAGAAAATGAGCACAACTGATTTCGCCAAAGCTATTCAGAGAATGTTGGCCATCACTGATACTGGTTTGACCTATACAAAGGATCCTTATGACCGTGAACGTTATGAGGATTTACGTCAGATTTTATGGAGTGCCTTGCAGGATCAAACAGAGCTTGATCAAGAGGAATTGACTGCAATTTTAAAACCAACAGCTAGCTATGCAACTCCCTTGATGGATGTAAGGGCATGGATTGTTCAAAATCAGAAGGTTTGCCTGGTTAGAGGGCAAGGAGAGGATACTTGGGCATTACCTGGTGGTTTTGGCGAGGTAGGATATTCTCCCAAGGAAAATATCCGAAAAGAAGTTCAGGAAGAAACAGGATTTTCGGCAGAAGTAGGCTCTTTATTAGCGGTTTTTGATACCAACCGCTTTCAACTTCAGAACAAACAGTATGCCAAGTTCGTCTTTGACTGTCAGTTATTAGATGGACAATTTCAAGAAAATCAAGAAATTGCAGAACTTGAATTTTTTGATATCAAGAATCTCCCACCCCTATCTGAAAAACGAATAACCAAAGAACAAATGGAAATTCTATGGCAGGTCTATCAGGGTGAGCGGGAACAATATGTCGATTAGAAGCTTTGTTTTATATTAAGATCGACAGTTTCTTTTACACAAAATTATAAGAAATAAATGTAAGCTAGGCTCTATAAAAATCAGTAAGAGATTGGCTTATATGAAAATGAGGAAAGTTACATGAATTTTTGGGAAGCTTTATTTAGTACGCAGCCGACGGAGCCACCCCAGTTTGACCTTCTTTGGTATGGAAGTCTATTTACCTTATTAGCATTGACTGTGTTTCTTGCCTATCGTTATGGTGAGAAAAAGGCCTGTCAGCGATTTTTCCAGATTTTACAGGCGGTACAGCTAATCCTGCTCTACGGATGGTATTTAGTAAATCAGATGCCTCTAACTGAAAGTCTACCCCTTTATCATTGCCGTTTGGCTATGTTTGTAGTGCTTTTGACCCCGGGTGTCTCTAGAGTCAAACAGTATTTTGCTGTATTGGGAACCTTTGGAACTTTGGCAGCTTTTATTTATCCAGTGCCAGATCCCTATCCCTTCCCCCACATTGCCATCTTGTCCTTTATTTTCGGACACTTAGCCCTTCTTGGAAATTCCTTGATTTATCTCCTGAAGGACTACGATGCTAGTTTACTGGATTTCAAACGAATCCTAATTATCACGTCTTCGCTCAATGCCTTGATTTTCATGGTCAATTTAGTAACAGGTGGAGATTATGGATTTTTGACAAGACCACCATTGGTTGGAGACCACGGTCGTTTGATCAATTATCTAGTGGTAACGCTATTCTTGACTTGCGCTATTTACTTAGTCTCTAAAATTTTTCAAACAATCCTTCAGGAACAGGCAGAAAAAAGGTTGAGAATCTGGCAGAAATAAAAAAATATTTTCCCAATCTCTTGACTTTTATCTGAGAATTTTGATACAATAGTAGACGGTATTGTTTACCCCATTTGTAAGGCCCCGGAACCTTTCAAATACCCCGCGGACCGGAACATCCGCCCTGTAAACAAAAACGATATTCATATAGGAGAAATCATGAACAAAACTACATTCATGGCTAAACCAGGCCAAGTAGAACGCAAATGGTACGTTGTTGACGCAACTGATGTACCTCTTGGACGCCTTTCAGCAGTTGTTGCTAGCGTACTTCGCGGAAAAAACAAACCAACATTCACACCACACACTGATACAGGTGACTTCGTAATCGTTATCAATGCTGAAAAAGTTAAATTGACTGGTAAAAAAGCATCTGATAAGATCTACTACACTCACTCAAACCACCCAGGTGGATTGAAATCAATCTCTGCTGGTGAACTTCGTTCTAAAAATGCAGTACGTTTGATCGAGAAATCAGTTAAAGGTATGCTTCCACACAATACTCTTGGCCGCGCTCAAGGTATGAAATTGAAAGTATTCGTTGGAGCTGAGCACACTCACGCTGCACAACAACCAGAAGTTCTTGATATTTCAGGACTTATCTAAGGAAAGGAACAATAAAGTATGTCACAAGCACAATATGCAGGTACTGGACGTCGTAAAAACGCTGTTGCACGCGTTCGCCTTGTTCCAGGAACTGGTAAAATCACTGTTAACAAAAAAGATGTTGAAGAGTACATCCCGCACGCTGACCTTCGTCTTGTCATCAACCAACCATTCGCAGTTACTTCAACTGTAGGTTCATACGACGTTTTCGTTAACGTTGTAGGTGGTGGATACGCTGGTCAATCAGGAGCTATCCGTCACGGTATCGCTCGTGCCCTTCTTCAAGTAGACCCAGACTTCCGCGATTCATTGAAACGCGCAGGACTTCTTACACGTGACTCACGTAAAGTTGAACGTAAGAAACCAGGTCTTAAGAAAGCTCGTAAAGCATCACAATTTAGTAAACGTTAAAACTTATTTACATTTATTAAAAGCATTTCGTATCAAAAATACGAGATGCTTTTTTTCTAGCTTAATTTTACAAATTGGATTTTGAAGGACACCATGGACCTATTTTCAAGTTGATAACGACTACAAATTTGTTCTGGAGACCATGAAGATTGTAATCGCTCTTTAATTTCCTACTTCAATTCACAGGAGTCTAACTCGATTTTCTTCCCTTCTGCTTCGCCAATTGTTCATTGTGTGTTTGTGCTGCTTGTGCAGAGTAAGTGTCATTACCACACTTAATTCTCTTGAGAAGGTTGATTTGTGAACGCCTAATTTTCTAGCTATTTGGCAGGGTTTGAGACCTAATTCTAGGTAAGTCTCTATCTTAATTCGCTCAATTATGGTAATATGATGGTAGCTTATAGATTTCTCCCGTGTTCTGTTTAGTGTGGTTACTTACAGTTTACACGAGATTGGGCTCTATGAGTTTTTTGTTGCACTATATTTTACCATTTATCAAATATAAAAAAGTAAGCTCAGAAAATCTCTGATCTTATTCTCATATCTCTCCAAACAACTTCCGTAAAATTTTCGGTGTGATACGTTGTCCTGGCCCTACGTAAGTATAGGCGTGCAGGTACATGGCAGGATTGAAGTTGAGTTCGATACAGGTGCAATTTGGTAGCTCCTTACTAGCAGGCTTGGTGTAGTCTGGGATAATCAAATCGACTCCACAGGCCCAAGCCCCCATAGCAGTCGCCATATCGGCAGCTAGTTGTTTGTAACTCTCGCCCATCTGGTCAGTCATGTCAATGGAGTCGCCTCCAGTTGAGATATTAGAATTACCACGCAGAAAGGTTTGGCTACCTTTAGGCAAGACTGTATCAGGTGTGTAACCCTGCTGTTCCAACATGAGTAATTCAATATCACCCAGATTGATGATTTCAAGAGGTGAGCGATGGTCGCGACCACGCAGAGGGTCTTGGTTTTTCTTTTCGACTAATTCTCGGATGCTTGAGCTTCCGTCGCCTACGACATTGGCCGCAACGCGGAGCACGACAGCCTCGCATTTTCCATCCAAGATAAAGAAACGGTACTCGGTCCCTGCCACAAACTCCTCGACTAGCACATGGCTATCTTCCGAAAAGGCGATGTCTAGGGCTTTTTCATAGCCAGAAAGGCTTGTTGACTCTTGGAAGATGGAAATGCCCAGACCGAAGTTGGTGGATTTGGGTTTGACAACAATAGCAGAGTTGGCTATTTGTCCGTAGTACCGTAAGGCATCGTCCTTGTTAGCAAATTCTGCTCCCGCAGGTACTGGAAAACCAGCCTTGTCCAAAATCTTTTTGGTCACAACCTTATTAGCCATGGCCAGTGGAATTACGTAGTTATCTTTGGATGTCATGTTGCTATTTTTAATGTACTCCACATGGTCACCATGCCAGAGTTTGAGAAATTGGTCTTCCTCATCTAAAATTTCTACGTTCAAGCCCAGCTGAATGGCGTCAAAGAGAATCATTTGGGTGGAGAGTTCCATGTTTTCATAGCCTTTGAGGGCATAAGGTGCTGTCCAAGCATAGTCATGAAAGGCTTGTCCTTGTTGTTGGCCAAATTTTTCAAGGGACCCTTCTTCAACCTGCTCTGCTATTTTTCCAGAAAGGGTCAAACGTGGATCAAGAAGAGAGGCCTCCACCTTAGTGATAAGCTGGCTATAATAGTCATCCAGTCCAAAGTGAGCGACGATGTCCTTCATGGCTGTCACGATAGGTTTAGGGTCAGCCTCTTTAGGAAGTGGTGTGTGGGGATGGCTGAGAGCGATTTGGTTGTTGAGAGTAGCAGCTACTGCCAATTCTTCGTCGACTTGCTCCATGTCGTCTAGCCACAAGAGTGCGAGTGCAAAGAGGTGGGTGGTGTCTAGTGTTTCTTGGCTGATTGCCAGTGGCTCAAAGGGGTTGAGGTCAAAGTTGCGGAACTCTAGATAGGAGATGCCCTTAGTCAAAAAGTCCCGGCTAGTCTTAGCACCGCGTAAACGGATGGCAGAGTAAAATTCTTTTTCAGAGGACAGTTGCCCAGATCCAACAGCGTTTTCGATGTCGGTCACGTATTGCTCCAGTGAAGAGAAGGAAATGTGAACATCGGGGGCATTGACATAGCCGTAGTTGGAGTTACGAATCGACCGCACGCAACCAATTTCATCTGTCAAAAACCCTTTTTCTGCTAGCGGGCTTGCTCCGTAAAGGTAGGTCAAGAGCCAGCGATAACACAAGAAGTTCTGAGCTAACTTGAGATAGAGGGCATTCTTGAAGGTCAGTAAATCGTCATAGTCACTGACTTCAAAGAGCTGCTGGGTCAGATCTTTGCCGAGTTCAAAATTATAGTGAATTCCAGATATGGACTGGAGCAATTTGCCGTAGCGTTCTGCCAAACCAACTCGGTATTGATACTCGTAGTCACTTTCCAACTGGGCAATCTGAATCTCTTCTTCTACAATCACAGGTGGCATGGATAAAGGCCAAAGATATTCTGACTTATCCATTGAGCGAATAGCCACATCGGTGATGGCCCCGAGGAAGCGACGAGCTTCCGTGGTCGACTGTGCTACCGGTGTAATGAGCTCTAGTTGAGGTTCGCTATAATCTGTCTGGATATAGGGATGGAAACTGCGAGAACCCAATTTTTCAGGGTGTGGCGTTTGAGCGACACGGCCTTCAGTATTGATTCGTAGAGATTCGCGCTCCAGACCAAAGGTAGCTTGTAAGATGGGAGTATTTGGGGATAATTTTTGAAATACGTTTGATAGGTTCATGATTGTGCCTCGAAATAACTAGTTTCTCTATTATTTTATCAGTTTGTTAAATAAACTCAACTTTCTGCTACGGAGATGGAGAAGGAAATGCTCGGACGAATTGACTATTTACTTGCATTAAATATAAGCAAAAGCATTAGTAGAAGTATTGAAACTACACCTAATAGTTTTTTCCCCACACTCAATCTCTCATTTCTGTCTTTTTTTCGTAGACAGTTATAAAGTCGATCAGAATAAACCTTGTAAGTGTATAAGTTAATTCTTACAGACCTAAACTATTCCCCTATTTAAAAAATAATGATTCATATTTTATGAAATTAATTAGTAGATATAGTTCTGAAAAGCCGTTATATTACGCTGTTTTTAGTCCAACTGAAATCCATACTTTCCAAACCAGGTCTTAAGAAAGCTCGTAAAGCATCACAATTATCAAAACGTTAATCAACACGCTTATATCAACGTTTACAGACATTTAAGAAATTTCTCTTGGATGTCTTTTTTTGTCTAGCTAAATTTTACAAATTGGGCAATTTAGGTTACTCAATAATATAAAAAAGATAAAAATTTAAAGTTCGAATTTTAATTTTAAAAAAAGTAATTATTATTGAATATCTGTTCAAACATTTTTTCTTTTCTAAGGTTAATATAAGTATATATACTTTAAAAAAGGAAGTCAAACATCTTGCTCATAGATTTTTGCATTTTTAAAAAATACATTTTGTCATATAATAATGTGGAAAATTGACGGATTCCTTAAATAATCATATAATATGAATATGTAAACCCTTACATACTATTCTACTTATACTTGATAAAATGCAAGTTCTTGAGGATCTATAAATATATAGACACTCTTCTATTTATAAAGTGAAATAAAGAATCATGGAGAAAGTTATGGATATTAAAGAGACATTCAACCAGCTAGACAATACAAAATTTAATGATTTCAATAATCGCCTTGAAGGTTTTGAGAAACTTTTTAAAGACAAATATTATTTTACCCATCCCGAAGATTTTAGCTCAATCTTTAGCATTTTGGTAAAGTATGGAAAAAGTACAAGTAAATATATTTTATCGAAAGGAGAGATATATGAGTGAAATAGTTATTAATGCTCAGAATTTATCTAAAAATTTTTATAATTTTGATTCAAGACTCCCATTTATCAAGAGATTTTTGAAACGTAATCAAATAACGATTCGAGCTGTTCAAGATATTAGTTTTACGATTAAGAGAGGGAGTATAGTTGGCTTTATTGGGAGTAATGGAGCTGGTAAATCCACAACGATTAAAATGTTGACTGGGACTCTTTATCCTAGTTCCGGAAAATTAGAAGTGAATGGAGAAATTCCATTTAAAAGAAGTATAAACTTTAGAAAAAAAATTTCAATAGTAGTAGGAAATAAATTACAGTTATTTCAAGATGTTTCGGCTATGGATTATTTTCAATTGATTGGTACTTTATATGAGGTAGAACCGGCGATTTTACAAGAACGAATTCAGGAATTAAGCAATTTGTTGAATGTAAAAGATCAGCTTTACCAGCAGGTCCGGACCCTCTCTCTTGGACAAAAAATGAAAATGGAGTTTATCGCGGCATCTTTAACAAGTCCGGAAATATTATTTTTAGACGAGCCTACTATAGGGTTAGATATACAGTCTAAAAAAGATATCAGAACATTTTTAAAGAAAATGAATGAAGAATGTCATACTACTATTATTTTAACGAGTCATGATATGGATGATATTTCGTCTGTTTGTGACGAATTAATCGTCATTGACAAAGGAAAAATTATTTTGCAGGAGTCAATGGATGTTATTTTATCTAAATTTTCTGATTTTAAATATTTAAAGATAAAAATGACATTAGATTTGGTACCAGAGTTATGCTCTGTTAAAGGAGTAGTAGTCATTTCTCAAACAAAATCGGAATGTATACTAAAAATACCTAGAGATTTTGTCTTTGAGACATTAGAATCAATCAATAAGCTTGTAGATATAGAAGATTTTGAAATATCAAATCTTTCTTTAGAAGAAATTATTTTACAAAACTATTTTACAAAAAAGGAGCACAATTGAAAAAAGAAATGTCTATTATTCTGATATCATTTCGATCTATTTTGAACTATAAATCAAGTGTACTATTGTTAATGTTACAGGCAAGTATACAAATTATGATATCAGTATTTTTATGGACGTATATATATCAGAGTAACCAGATAAATATAGCAGGATATGATTTTACCTCAATGGTTCAATACTATTTGGGGACTATAATTTTTTCATATTTTGTTTTTTATCCAGTTGATTGGGAAATCAATGACGATGTTCATTCAGGAAATTTTTTTAGCATATTAATAAAACCTGTTACTTTTTATAAGTATTATTTTTGTAAAATGCTTGGAGATAGGCTTGCTCATTTATTATTTATCATCATTCCTGTCATTTTATTCTCCAGTGTTTATTACAAGAATGAGTTATTAACCATTGAAATTCTTATTTTAGGAAGTATTGCAATTATTCTATCTATGGTTCTATGGTTTTTAATATCATGTTGTGTAGGTATGCTTTCTTTTTGGTTAGAAAATATATTTTTTGTCCTTACTGTTAAAGAAATAGTAATTCAGTTTTTATCAGGAATATTATTGCCTTTAAGTTTTTTTTCAAATAATTTTCGTCTGTTTTTAGATGTATTACCTTTTAAATACTTAGTATATGAACCGCTTCAGATGTTTAGTAATGATACATATAAATTAATAGACTATTTGAGAATTATTTGTATTCAATTGATTTGGTGCATCATTTTTTATATTATATCAAGATTCATATTGAGAAAAGGAGTGGAGCACTTCTCAAATGTGGGAGGATAAAATGTTTAGAATAAAAGTAATTTTTAGGCTACTTCATTTTGGTTTTAAATCTGATATGAATTTTCATTTTGACTTCTTTTGTGGTCTATTTTCGTCGATACTGTGGATTGGTTTACCTATTGTATTTTTTAGATTGATTTTCTTAAACATAGACTCTTTTAATGGTTGGGACTATTATCAAATTTTATTTTTGGTAGGTTCCTACACTATTGTAGATGGAGTTATGATGGGATTGTTAATTAGAAGTATGGGAATTTTAGAATCAGATATTTTGAGTGGTAACTTGGATCAAATTTTATTGAGGCCGTTTGATACTCAGTTGTTCTATATTTTTAGATCATTTAATTTAGTTCAATTCGTGAATACTTTTTTTGGTCTTGCGATCATTTTTATAAGTTATGGAAATTTAAATGTACATTTAAATTCATTAAAAATATTATTTTATATCCTTTCTTTAATGTGTGGTTGTATTATATATTATTCAATTTGGTTTCTAATAACGATTAGTTCATTTTGGTTCCCAACTAAATTTTCAAAAGTAGATGTATTTTTGAATTATATTGGAATTTCTAAGTATCCATATAATATTTTTACAGGTATTAACAGATTGATCACTATGTTATTTGTTCCCAATTTATTAATTGCCAATCCTGCAGTATTAATATTTTTAGGGAAAGATACATTGAACCTATTTTTCTATCAAATAGTTTTTACAGTTTTTTTGATTATTATCAGTCGTACAATTTTTAGAAAAGGATTGAAAAAATATGAAAGTGCAGGAAGATAAACAATGTTGTTCAGTTATATGTTTGACTAAAGGAAGTGATTCGCTGTACTTTGTTTTGTGGTCATTGAAACATCAGATAATTATAAACTATAATTTAAAGAATAGTATTATTAACTTATAGGTGCTAAGAAAAAATTTAAAGAAATTCCCTCATTCAATCAAACTTATTCATATTTTTTAAAATAAGAAAATAGTTGGATTTTGATGATGGTTGATATAAAGCTAAACTGAAAGTACCTGAAATCCAACTGTGTCAAACCAGGTCTTAAGAAAGCTCGTAAAGCATGACAATTTAGTAAACGTTCTTCAAAAAAATTACTATACTTACAAAGAGCACCTTTCGGGGGGTTCTTTTTTAATCCTCAATAGAGAGTTCACCCCAAAATTCTCACCACTAGTCTTTGTCTTATACAATTTCTTCCTAGTATCAGTTTAGTATGATATAATTAAATACGAATAATATAAAGGAGTTATAAATGAAAATAGGAAAAGGCATCAATTGGATTTTGATTCTGTTAAGTTGCTTAATTGCTATAGTACTGATAAGTTTTATGTTCTTCTTTAATCATAAGAAGCAAGATGTAGAAGCAGTAAATGCTACAACAGAACAGGTTTCTACTACTAGTACGACAGCGACTAGTACAACAACCACTAGTTCAACGACTACTCAAGATAGTGTTACGACTACTGAGGAAAAACTCTCGACACAAGAAGAGCAAACGAATGCTAGATCACAAAAAATAGATGAGCAAGCCATTCTAAATGGAGATTTCTCGACTCTAGTTGGAACTTGGAGAAATGGACTTGGGCAAGAGTTTACATTCGATAAAAATGGACTAGTAAACAGTGGAAACATTGAAAAAAAGAGCATGGGTAGCCATGGAACGATTGAATTCAGCATTAGAGATGGTATCTCGGGCTATGGAATGAGTATTTATCCTGCTGGACTTATTATGCCTGGGTTAGATACTGATTTAACTAAAAATAGGCTGATTGCTGGTCAAGCTGCTCCAACTAGTTCAGAACAAGTTTTTTATAAAGTAGACTAAATGATTAACCATCTCATCAAATTTGAGATGGTTTTCTTCTTTATTTGTGAGTTATGAACATGTTATGAAGATGAAGTAAGTAGGGTTTAAAAATAGCTTCCATAGGCGTTCCAGCCTGTTTAGCAAGATGTTGGAATTTATGAGGACCTTGACGGATATTATTTTTCTTCATAGTATGTTGTGTTATAATGTAGATACGATATGAATAAATTAAGATATCTCTGTAAATGTCACTTTGTGTAAACATGAGTACATTTGAATTTATAGAATGATAGGAGGTGGTTTACAATGATAAGTTTAGAGCTGATGTCTGAAGAAAATAGCATAGATGTTTATTCTTTTGAAAAAGGAAATCGGGAGTATTTTGAGCGGAATTTACCTCCTAGACCAGCTACCTATTTTGATTCAGAAGGTTTTAAAGAAATTACAAGGGAATTGTTAAGGGAACAAGAGAATCATGATGTCTACATGCATCTTATTAGAGATGCACAAGGTACTATGGTCGGAAGAATCAATTTAAGTGTCTTAGAGGATGATCGAAAAACAGCAGAACTTGGATATAGGATCGGAGAAAATGTTACTAATTTAGGTTATGCAAGTGAAGCGGTTAAACTCGTCTTAGAAAAGGCCTTTACTACTTATGGTTTACATAAGATTATCGCAGGGACGGCAACGGACAATCTGATCTCTCAGAGAGTGCTTTTAAAAAATGGTTTCACCTTTAGTAGAATCATAGAGAATGACTTTCAAATGCATAACGAGTGGATTCATACGGCAGTATTTGAGATAAGGAATCTATAGCATCATTATTCCCAATAGTCTGCTAAACCTCAACATTCCTAGTAGACATCCGTCTACTTTTTTTATATAATAAAACTAAACCAAAATGGTTGAATTTTTTAAAATAAAGTCAACTTACGATGAAAACATCACACTAGGAGGTAAATCATGTACCAACCAGAAAAACTCAAGGCTCGGAGAAAAGAGTTAAAGCTAACACAGAAAGAGATTGCAGAGCAGCTTGGCATTAGTTTTCAGGCTTATTCGGCTTGGGAGCGTGGAGTCAAGGAGCCTTCTAAAGAAAAAGTTAAACAGCTAGAAGAGATTTTAAAAGTACCAAAAGGCTATTTTACTCAAATCGAAATTATCCGTCTCTATAATAGCCTTTCCAATCAAGGAAAAGAAAAGGTGGTAGTCTATGCTCGCAACTTGGCTCAAGAAGAACAAGCCAAGAAGGTGACTGCTATTTCAGAAAAACTCTACGAGTATCATGTCTATGAACGCATGTCGGCTGGGATTGGTGCTTCAGTTTATGATGATCGAAACTTCGATACGGTTTACTTTAATGAAGAACTAGCTCACGATTTTGCTTCCTGGGTCTCTGGGGATTCCATGGAGCCTAAATATCAAAATGGTTCCGTGGCTCTGATTCGAGAGACCGGATTTGATTATGACGGTGCTGTCTATGCAGTGGTTTGCAATAACCAGACCTATATCAAACGGGTCTACCGAGAAGAAGATGGCTTACGTTTGGTCTCCATCAATCCTAAATACAAGGATATTCACATCTCTTACGAAGAAGATCCGCGGATTGTAGGCATTATCGTGGGTAACTTTGTGCCAATGGAGGGATAGTCTATGGGCTACTTTGATTATTCCAGAGAGCCCAAAAGTGATATTGCCTTTGTCGATATGAAGTCCTTTTATGCTAGCGTTGAGTGTGTAGAAAGAGGACTCCATCCCCTTAAAACCTCCCTTTGTGTCATGAGCCGGGCGGATAATTCTGTTGGGCTTATTCTTGCCTCCTCACCGATGTTTAAAAAGGTTTTTGGGAAAGCAAATGTCGGACGTGCCTATGACCTGCCTTTTGATATCAAGACGCGCAAATTTTCCTACTACAATGCTAAGAAACAAGGTCTACCTACGAATTCAGCTTATGTGAAATTTATCGAGGATTGGGCTCAAGTGACCGTCATTGTCCCTCCTCGGATGGATAAGTATATCTCAGTCAATCTGGAAATCCAAGGAATTTTTCAGAATTATGGCAGTCCAAATGATATTTATCCTTATTCAATTGATGAAGGCTTTATTGATCTAACCAGTTCGCTCAATTATTTTGTCCCAGATCAGCAGATTTCTCGCAAAGATAAGCTAGATATGCTTTCGGCTCGTATCCAGAGAGATATCTGGCGGCAGACTGGGATTTACTCGACAGTCGGTATGTCGAATGCCAATCCCCTACTTGCTAAGTTGGCCTTGGATAATGAAGCCAAGCACACACCGACCATGCGAGCCAATTGGTCTTACCAGGATGTGGAAGACAAGGTCTGGTCCATTCCAAAGATGACCGACTTTTGGGGGATTGGGCATCGGATGGAGAAACGCTTGAATAGCTTAGAAATCTATTCGATTAAGGAATTAGCCAATAGCAATCCTGATGCCCTGAAGAAAGAACTTGGCCAAGCTGGACTTCGCTTGTGGTTCCATGCCAATGGAATAGACGAGAGTAATGTTCATAAGCCCTATAAAGCCAAATCTCACGGCTTGGGCAATTCGCAAATTTTACCGAGAGATTATGTCAAGCAGCGAGACATCGAAATTATCCTTCGAGAGATGGCTGAACAGGTGGCTATCAGGCTTCGACGGGCCAGAAAGAAGACGACAGTTGTGTCTATTCATCTTGGATTTTCTAAGCAGGAACAAAAAACCTCCATCCATACCCAAATGAAGATTGAGCCGACCAACAGTACGAGTCTTTTAGTCAGTTATGTACTGAAATTATTCCATAGCAAATATACTTCTGGAGCTGTCAGAAGTGTTGCCGTTAGTTATTCAGGATTTGTGGACGAATCCTTTGCGTTGATTTCCCTTTTTGATGATGTTGATAAAGTAGAAAAAGAAGAAAGGCTCCAGACCGCCATTGATTCCATTCGAGAGCAATTCGGCTTTACTTCTCTCTTGAAGGCGACTGCCTTAGAGGATGCATCGAGAAGTATTGCCAGAAGTAAGCTGATCGGAGGGCACTCTGCTGGAGGATTAGATGGATTAAAATGATTGATCGCTCTTATTTGCCCTTCCAATCCGCGAGGGACTATCAAGATCCAGGCATGCAGAAGTGGATGGGCTTTTTTCTATCGGAGCATAGCAGTTCACTCAGTGCAGAAAAAAATCGTGTCGATTTATCAACAGATTTGAATCCAGTCGAGAAGTTGTTGCTACTTTCCCAGCTCTACGTTGGACGCCTAAAAGGCTCTTTTGTGGTCAAGGAGAAAAATCATAAAGGCACGATATTGGGTGAAGTAAGAGAATTATCTCCTCAAGAAATCTCTGTTAGAACGGATGAAGGCTATCGATTAATAAGGGTAGATGATATTCTCACAATCCAACTTTGTCAGGAGGAAGTTGATGACTAGAAAAGAGTTATATGAAAACAAATTGCAGATGGATTATTTTTCAGATGACTATATTCGTTTTGAGGAAGATTTCCAAAAATACTCTGCCATGAATGTACCCTCGACTTTCTTGATTGATGATATTCTACGAACCATGGCTATGAACCAAAAGAACTACTTTGTCTTGAACAAGGAAAATGCCAAGGATGGCAGAGAACATCGGTTTTATTTTAGGGTGAGGATGTCCAAAAATAAAGCAGTTAGAGGTTTTAGCTATACTTTTTGTATCTAGAAAACGAAAAATCTTCATCTTTTACTGAAGATTTTTTATATTATATAATATTGAATAATATATATGATATAATAGGTTTGTAAAATTATATAAATTGACAAAAATGTCAGCTAATATGGAGGATTATTATGTTTGAACAAAATATAAAAAAATTAATCATTGTTTGTGATGATAATACAGTTGGGTATGCTAATTATTTGCGCCAACTTGTAAGCGCTAACGACGACGAAGATGATGTAATTGTGGGAACTAAAGATGATGCGATTAAAGTGAGTGTCTGGTTAGAACAAAACTATTTAGATAATATGTCTACAATTTCTTCTAATGAACATGTGCTTTTTATTGGTGAAAATCAGGCAAGTAAGAATGAAATATCCAGTATGCATGTAAAATTTGACAAATATGGAATGAAATATGGTTGGTTAGGAAAACGTGGGATGATGATTATTTCAAAAACTATAGATAATCCGGAAGACTATAATGAATTTATTGAGCTTTGTCGAAATTATAAAACAGAATTTGAACTTATCGAATTTAAAAAATCTCTACCAGAACAAGCTATAGATGCTGCGGTAGGTGCTATGGGGGATATTCCTAATGTTATTTCGAATGTCGGGAATACACTATTTTCTTTCCTAGTAGGTTCGGCTCCAGCTATTGCAGCGGATGCAATCAATGCGGTTGCAGAAGCTACAAAATGGATCACCACAACAGAGGATCAGAGAAAAATTACTGACCAACAGTTCCGAGCTTTGACTTTAATATTATATATGGATGGACTATCAGGATTCTTGGAGGCATAATGGATGGAAGGTTTTAGAGAGGGATATGAATTCTTTCAAAAGCGAGCTGGTAATTTTGCAGGAATTGTAGATGGAGAGCAGTATGTAGATACTGTAAATTCAGAGATAGATAATTTGATGAACTCTCTTAATAATCTTAAATCAAGTGGTTCACTTGTAGAAACATTAAAGGGAGATGCTGCTGAATTTTGGCACGGCGGAACCTTTAATATTAAAGCAGTTATTAATTCCTCAAAAAACAGAGTACAAGTTGATCGTAGCCATGATTTTGGATCTGCTGATATTACGGGAGTAAACTTCGATGCTAAGTTTGGTTTAAAATATTATAAAGATGCTACTTCGACTGCTAAACAACAGTCAAAGAGTATTATTGATTGCTATAATGATTATAAACCTAAAGGTATAAAAGATGAGTTTCCCATCTATTTAGAAAAGAGAAGTATGGACAAAGAAATAGATCCGAATACTACAGTCTATTTTGAACAACATAGAATTGTTCCATCTGATCAACTTGAGGAAATTATTGCAATATTAGAAAGTAAAGGGCGAGAGTATTCAATTAATTCCCCCAAAGGTTTTAATAAGTATGAGGATACTCGAAATTACCTGAGTGATAGAGTTAAAGATAATAAAGGAAATGAGTCAATTCCTTTATCTAAACAAGAAGCTCACGATCTAGCGCAATTGGCTAAAGAGGGTGGAGTAAATTCTGAGGATTTACACTTAACAACTGAAGAGCTTATTAAATACACTCATATATTAAAACAATCATACAAGGCTGGCTTAACTGCAGCAACAATATCGATGGTTTTGCAAGTTGCACCTGAAATATGGAATTCAATAGCTTATCTAATCAAGAATGGATATGTCGATGAAAAACAATTTAAAAAAATAGGTTTTGCAGCACTTACAGGAGCAGGCGAAGGATTTGTAAGAGGTACAGTTTCAGCAGCAATTACAGCAAGTTGTCTGTCTGGGGTGTTTGGAAAGGATTTTAAAAAAGTTAACCCATCTGTAGTAGGTGTAGTGACAGTATTAGTAATGAACTCAATGAAGAGCTCGTATAAAGTATTTACTGGCGAGATGAATAGAAGTGAGATGGTGAACGAGTTAATTAAAGAAATGTTTATTACAACCTGTGCATTTTCAATGGGATTATTAGGAAATGCATATATCAAAATTCCGTTACCTAATTTTCTTTCTAAACTTAATAATGTTGTCTCTTTAGGATACATGATTGGTAGTTTTGTAGGCTCGATAGCTGGATCTGTAATTTACTCTTCAATATATAATCCAGTGCTATCATTTTGTGTCGATTCAGGATTTACTCTATTTGGTTTAGTAGACCAAGATTACGAGTTACCAGAAGAAGTATTAAACGAAATAGGAATTGAAGTTTTTGAATATGAAAAGTTTGAATACGAGAAGTTTGAATACGAGAAGTTTGAATATGAGAAATTTGAATATGAACAATTTGAATATGAGAAGCTTCATACGATATTCCTAAGACGAGGAGTAATTGGTGTAAATTGTGTAGGTTATATGTAGTTGTTAACCAAAAAATTGCCAAAATTATAATGCGCATAATCAAAGAATATTATAAAATGAAAAAAATGTTTTTATTTTCGAAAGAAAAATTTAACTAATAATCAGGATTAGTATTAATCCACTGAATTTTTCAAAAAAGTTGGATGTTTTTTCATCGGTAGTTAAAATATTGAAACAGAAAAAGGATGGAATGATTTTCCATCCTTTTTTATATAGGAATAAATTTTTATTCCTGGGGGGACAATTTTTATACTCTTCGAAAATCTCTTCAAACCGCGTCAACGTCGCCTTGGATTATATATGTGACTGACTTCGTCAGTCTTATCTACAACCTCAAAGCAGTGCTTTGAGCAACCTGCGGCTAGTTTCCTAGTTTGTTCTTTGATTTTCATTGAGTATTAATCTTTCTTACTTTTTAGTAAGAAGGTAGCCGAGAGGGCTAGGCTGAGGCTTGCCATAAAGAGGAGAGGACTAGTCTGCTCACCAGTAGCTGGAAGTTGTTTTTCATTCGTAGAAGCTTTGTCATTAGCATCATTTCTTTGAGCCAATGGTGTTGTAGTTTCTACCTTTGTTTCTTCTGTCTGGGCTGGCACTGGTTTAACAGTTGCACTCTCTGTCTTATAGACAATAGCATAGGTATTCAGGTTAAGAGCGATAAACTCAAGATACCCATCTCGGATGGTGAATTCTTGTGATTTCAAGTCTTTTGTCGGAGTCAATTGATAGAATTCTTGGACAGCACCTGAAACTGGTAAACGAACGAGTACAGCACCTTTTGGTTGAACTGGTTTGCCATCTTTATCCTTGAGTTGAAGGGCATAAGCATCGTATTTTTTGCCTAAGAGTTCTTTGTTTTCAACTTTTTGACTGTCAAGGTAGCTTGCTTCTTCGAGTTCAGTTGTTCCACTAATAACTTGAGCTCTTGTGGTCTGATCTTTCATTACTTTGAGTTTAAACTCAGGAAGTGTGATACTTGGTGCTTCTTGGTCACCTGCAGTACCGATAGGCTCAGTGTATTCAGGAATTACCACAGAAGGCGCTTCCTGATCACCTGCAGTACCGATAGGCTCAGTGTATTCAGGAATTACTACAGAAGGCGCTTCTTGGTCACCTGCAGTGCCGATAGGCTCAGTGTATTCAGGAATTACTACAGAAGGCGCTTCTTGGTCACCTGCAGTACCGATAGGTTCAGTGTATTCAGGAATTACTACGGAAGGCGCTTCCTGATCTCCCGCAGTTCCAATAGGTTCAGTATATTCAGGAATTACCACAGAAGGCGCTTCTTGGTCACCTGCAGTACCGATAGGCCCAGTATATTCAGGAATTACCACAGAAGGCGCTTCTTGGTCACCTGCAGTGCCGATAGGTTCAGTGTATTCAGGAATTACTACAGAAGGCGCTTCTTGGTCACCTGCAGTACCGATAGGCTCGGTGTATTCAGGAATAACCACAGAAGGTGCTTCTTGATCTCCTGCAGTACCGATAGGTTCGGTGTATTCAGGAATTACTACAGAAGGTGCTTCTTGTTCACCCGCAGTGCCGATAGGATCTGTGTATTCAGGGATAACCACAGAAGGCGCTTCTTGTTCACCCGCAGTGCCGATAGGATCTGTGTATTCAGGAATAACCACAGAAGGTGCTTCTTGTTCACCCGCAGTACCGATAGGCTCAGTGTATTCAGGGATAATCACAGAAGGCGCTTCCTGATCACCAGCAGTACCGATAGGCTCGGTGTATTCAGGAATTACCACAGAAGGTGCTTCTTGATCTCCTGCAGTACCGATAGGTTCGGTGTATTCAGGAATTACTACAGAAGGTGCTTCTTGTTCACCCGCAGTGCCGATAGGATCTGTGTACTCAGGAATGGTTACAA
>NZ_JASHFI010000017.1:0-22989 GCF_047460875.1 Streptococcus infantis
ACCACAGAAGGTGCTTCTTGATCTCCTGCAGTACCGATAGGTTCGGTGTATTCAGGAATTACTACAGAAGGTGCTTCTTGTTCACCCGCAGTGCCGATAGGATCTGTGTACTCAGGAATGGTTACAACTGGAGCAGGCTCATCCCCTTTACTTGTAAGGATTTTTTTTTCAACTGGAGCAGTTTCGTCCTTAGGAAAGATAGCTACAACAGGACTAGTAGTTGTTGTACCTTGGATGGCATAAGCTTCTATCGAATTGCCAGCTTTACGATCTGTAGCCTCAGGAATATCTAGTTGAACCTTGTTGTCCTTAATGGTTAATACTGTTTGTTCGCCTGATGTGACAAGATGGTCATCATCGACTTTTCTAAGTAGGAGAGGATCTTTGATGCCAGGGAAGGTCACAGCGACTGCATCCCAATTACTAGCTGGTAAGGTTAGAGTAACAGTCTTGTCTTCTTTCTTAACAGCTTCAAGGCTTGGACTATCGAGTGACACGGACGGAGCTTTTAAGATATCAAAGGAATCAAGAGAAACTTTCTTTCGTCCTTGTGGAGAATTTGGATCGACTTTCAAAGTAAGAACGTGATCACCATCTGCTAGATTGGTAAATTCGCCAATTAATGCACCTTTTTCAGTCGCTCCTGGAGTGTAGAAGTCAAGAGCTGGCATCTCTTTTCCATCGAGTGTGACAAGTGCCTTGCCTAGCGATGATGATTTTAATCCATAGATTCGGATACCTGTTCCAGAGAATGGAATGGTTGCAGTGGCTTCAGAAGCGAGGCTATCATCAGCGTTGATGTCAGCGTATTTTTCTGTAGAAGCATAGAGTTCTGCATCGCTCCAATCCTTAAACATGGAACCATACTGGATACGAGGGTCACGGTCGTCAATCTTCTCAACAGCTTCTCCTTGGCCTGGAAAGACTTTGAAGTAATCGAGAGAAATTTTTGCACGCTCATTGGCACGTCCTTTGTGCTCGCGCTTAACAGTGATGGTCATCAAATGAGGACCTGAGGATAGATTTGTGTAACGTCCTATCAATACACCTTTTTCAGTTGCTCCTGCTGTATAGAAGTCAAGTTCTCCAACAGATTTGCCATCAATTTTAACATCGGCAAGTCCCAATTGAGATGACTTGAGACCGTAGATTTCAATACCAGGTCCATTGAATGGAATAGTTGCAGTCGCATCCTTATCGGAATAATTTCCATTTGAGATATCAGCGTATTTCTCTGTTCTACCAAATAGTTCTGTGTCAGACCAATTTCCAAAGGCAGAGCCGTACTGGATGCGTTTGTCACGGTCATCTACCAACTCACTAAAGGCATCAATAGAAGCAGGATCTGAAACTGGTGTTGTACGATCCCCTAGCATAGCCTTAACGGTATAAGTATAGGCATGGCTAGAATCAATCGAGCGATCGATGAAGTGAGTTTGGTTGGTGATAAACTCACGTAGGCTAGAAGCTTGGCTATTTTCATCTTTGCTTTCTCGTCGGATGACATAATGACTTGCTCCCTCAACTGTGTTAAAGTCGAGTTCAGCCGTCATGGCATCTTTTCGAACAGCTGTCAAACGAGTCACACGTCCAGGGAAGTTTTCAAAGGTAATGACATCGCCCTTTTGAGTAGCAAGCTGAATACGGTTATCTTTGATACGGGTAGCTTGTACTTCCTTACCGTTTACCTTGACAATGCTAGCTTCAATATTTGGATAGTCTACAACCAAATCTCCACCAACATTTGAAAGGAAGGTAAGGGATTCAAGATTCTTTTCTTGCCATTTCATGCTGACTTCAAAGTTGCCACGGGCTACAAGACCAGAAACTTGCCCGTCTTTCCAAGCATCTGGAAGGGCTGGTAATGGTGCGATATAACCTGTGTGAGACTGAAGGAGCATTTCTGCCATACCGCTGGTTGCACCAAAGTTACCATCAATTTGGAAAGGCGCGTGGGTATCCCAGAGGTTTTCTAGGGTTGAAGATCTGAGCTGTTCAGCCAACAAACGGTGGGCACGATTCCCATCTAGGAGACGAGCCCAGAGGTTGATTTTATTAGCCTTAGACCATCCAGTACCACCATCTCCACGGTGATTCAAGCTAGCACGCGCAGCCTCAAGGTACTCAGGTTGATCCTTGCTAAATAGGGTACCAGGGAAGAGTCCGACCAGATGAGAAACGTGACGGTGGTGATTCTCAATGCCTTCGTTGGTGAATTGAGGGCTGTCTTCCTCAAACCACTCCTTGATACGACCATCTTGGTTGATATGAAGTGGTTTTAACTTATCAAATTTAGCCTTAACTTCTGTTACAAGGTCTTGATCCACTTTCAGATGGTTGGCCACTTCCATGTAGTCGTGGAAAAGTTGCCAAACTAGAGACTGGTCGAAGGTATTCCCAATAGTGATAGTTCCATGCTCTGGTGAGTAGGATGGAGAAGATACCCAACGGTCACTTGCTTGGTCATAATGCAGGAAGGAATTCCAGAACTTAGCAGTTTCCTTGAGCATTGGATAAATCTTTTCTTTAAGATAAGTTTCATCCTTGGTGAATTTGTAGTAGTCATAGACGTTCTGCATCATCCAAGCATTGGCAGCAGGAGACCAACCCCAATAGTAGTTCCAACCAGGAGTTGTCCAGCCAAATGGCGTTGCTTGGGTATGAACCAACCAACCATTTTCTTGACCTTCTTTAGATTCAATACCAGCGTATTCCTTGGCAGCGATACGGCCATAGTAGCGCATATCATCAATATAATTGATCATTGGCTTGGCAGTTTCAGCAAGATTGCTCATGTAGGCAGGCCAGTAGTTCATCTGTAGGTTGACATTGAGGTGATAGTCAGAGTTCCATGGTGGATTATCTACAGCGTTCCAGACTCCTTGCAAGTTGGCAGGAAGGGCATCAGTCCGGTCACGAGAAGAACTGATGAGGAGGTAACGTCCGTACTGGAAGAAGAGTTCTTCTAGCTTTTGGCCTTTTGTTGGATTATAGGTATGAAGAGCTTCTTTTGTAGTTTGATTAGACTTGCTACCACCGAGGTTTAATTGAACACGATTGAAAAGGCTTTGGTAATCCTTGATGTGATTATTTTTCAGAGTTTCATAGTCTTTTGCCTTGGCAGCATCTACGATAGATTTGACAGTTTTCTCTACGTCAATATCCTTGCGATAATTAGTTTTTGGATTTTGAGCAAAATTAGTCTTGGCACTGAGTAAAAGGGTCGCATAGCTTGCTCCTGTAACAGTCAAATAACCATCTTGAGCAGTGACTTGTCCGTCAGTCTTGATACCAAGATAAGAGGCAAATTGAAGGCCGTTATCTTTAACAGTACCCTTGAGCAAAATACCATTAGAATCTACACTGACAGTCCCTTTTTTGTAATTAGAATTATCCCAAGAATACTGTCCATTAGCAATTAGGTCTTCTGTTAAGCTATTCCAAAGTGTAAAATCAAGGGTCTTATCCCCTTTTTTACTCAAGTGGGTGACAGTAACATCGTCTGGGAAGCTAGAGAAAGTCTCACGTTTGAAGCTTGTCCCGTCTTGGGTATAAGAGGTAGTTGTGATAGCTTCAGAAATATCCAAGCCACGGTAGTAGTCGGTAACATTCTCCAAGCCTTTCTTTTGGTTATTGAAGACCATAAAGACATCACCGAAGGCTAGGTAGCGACCATATTGGGCATTATTAGGCCCAACGAGATTTCTTTCAGCTAGGCGTTTGGCTTTTTGACGGTCACCGTCCTCTAAAGCCTTACGGATTTCTGCCAAGACTTTGTAGCGATCTTTGTAGTTTCCGCCGTTGTAGTCTTGACTATCTGGCTGTGGGCCTCCAGACCAAAGGGTTTTTTCATTGTACTGGATTCTTTCTTCACCAATCAAACCAAAGACTTTGGCACCCATTTCTCCATTTCCGACTGGCAGGGCTTGTTTTTCCCATCCATCATAGGAAGGAGCAGTTGGTTGGTTGTAATGCAGTTCGTAATGTTCTTGTTTGTTCACAGGAAGTTCTGGTTTCTCGCTCTCCTTATTTTCAGCAGGAGGAGTAGCTGTGCTAGTATCTGACTGACTACTTGTTTGAGGTAATTCTGGCTCTGCGATGGTTTGCTTCTCAGATGATTCAGCTATAGGCTGAGTCTCTGTGTTAGAAGCAACAACTTCCTCAACTTTCGTATCCGGTTTAGCAGAGGTTTCAGTAATTGTTGCCTCACTTTCCGGAATCTCGATACCATCAGCAGCCACACCCTGTGCTGCTAAAAAAACAGCTCCTAGTAAAACAGAGGCAGCTCCGATGCTCAATTTTCGGATGCTATACTTGCAGGATTTTTCCCAATATCTTTTATCCACAAAATTCTCCTTTCTCATATCTGGAAGCGCATACATTTTATTGCAAAAAAAATAAGTCTTCAGAAATATATGTGATTTTTTCAGATAATCTTAATATAACAAATAAATGGAGTTATTGCAAGGGCTTTCAAGGAAAATGGGCTTATTTTACTAAGTTTTACTAAGTATGAAGTATTTGCTAATTACTTAGGAAATCACAGTGGATGTAAGCGTAAATCAAACTAGTCAGGCGGGGGACTTTATGGTATAATATAGAAGACTCAAAAAGAAACAGGAGAAATATTATGGATCTTATTTTAGCAATTGTATTGATTGTTTTAGCTTTTCTAGGGGGAGCTCTTGGAGGTATGTACTTGGTGCGTAAGCAAATCGAAAAAGAATTTGCGGACAACCCACGTTTGAACGCAGAAGCAGTTCGTACTCTGTTGAGTGCAAACGGTCAAAAGCCAAGCGAAGCTAAAGTACAACAAGTGTACCACCAAATCATTCGCCAACAAAAAGCAGCCCTTGCAAATAGCAAAAAGAAAAAATAAAAGCTCTTTTGAACTATAAATAGGAAAAGTCTGGGATGAAAGTTCCAGACTTCTCACTATATTCGACTTATATTTAAGGATAAGGCTTTTTCCTTGCATTCTATTGATATTTGATTATGATTAAGAGGGAGACAGTTGGGAGTTTGCCAGTCTGTCAGAAATTTCAGTGAGAAATGTAATGATAATGAACTATCAATCAGAAAAATAAGACTAGAAAGAAGACTGTATGGATAATCGACCAATTGGTTTTTTGGATTCGGGCGTTGGAGGCTTGACCGTTGTACGTGAGCTCATGCGCCAGCTTCCTCATGAAGAAATCGTCTATATTGGAGATTCGGCACGGGCACCTTACGGGCCTCGTCCTGCTGAGCAAATTCGTGAATATACTTGGCAGTTGGTCAACTTTCTCTTGACCAAGGATGTCAAGATGATTGTCATTGCTTGCAATACGGCAACGGCAGTCGTCTGGGAAGAAATCAAGGCTCAACTAGACATTCCTGTCTTGGGTGTGATTTTGCCAGGAGCCTCGGCAGCCATTAAGTCTAGCCAAGGTGGGAAAATCGGGGTCATTGGAACTCCCATGACGGTACAATCAGACATCTACCGTCAGAAAATCCATGATCTGGATCCAGATTTGCAGGTGGAGAGTTTGGCTTGTCCCAAATTTGCCCCCTTGGTGGAGTCGGGTGCCTTATCAACCAGTGTAACTAAGAAAGTGGTTTATGAAACCCTGCGTCCCTTGGTTGGAAAGGTGGATAGCCTGATTTTGGGTTGTACCCATTATCCGCTTCTTCGTCCCATCATCCAAAATGTGATGGGACCAGATGTAAAACTCATCGATAGTGGTGCAGAGTGCGTGCGGGACATCTCTGTCTTACTCAATTATTTTGAAATCAATCGAAGCCGAGATGCAGGCTCGTTACAACACCGTTTTTACACAACAGCAAATAGTCAGAGTTTTGCTCAGATTGGTGCAGAATGGCTGGAAAAAGAGATTCATGTGGAGCATGTAACATTATGACAAATAAAATTTATGAATACAAGGATGACCAGGACTGGTATGTAGGTTCCTACAGTGTTTTTGGCGGCATTCGGACTTTGACGGATGATGAGTTAGACTTTCCCCTGTTCCAATTCGCCGAAATATTTGGAGATGAGGAGCGAGGCTTTCCACTTTCAGTTACCGTTTTACGCTATGGTTCTCTCTACCGTTTATTGTCCTTTGTGGTAGATATACTTAACCAAGAAATGGGACGAAATTTGGAAGTCATTCAACGTCAGGGGGCTTTGCTCTTAGTTGAAAATGGGCAACTCTTGTATGTTGAATTGCCTAAAGAAGGAGTCAACGTTCAAGATTTCTTTGAGACAAACAAGGTCAGAGAAACTTTGCTGATTGCGACTCGTAACGAAGGTAAGACCAAGGAATTTCGAGCTATTTTTGACAAACTTGGTTATGATGTGGAGAACCTTAATGACTATCCAGACCTGCCTGAAGTAGCAGAAACAGGCATGACCTTCGAAGAAAATGCCCGTCTCAAGGCAGAAACGATCTCTAAATTGACAGGCAAGATGGTTCTGGCGGATGATTCTGGTCTTAAAGTTGATGTTCTGGGTGGTTTGCCAGGCGTTTGGTCAGCTCGATTTGCAGGAGTTGGAGCTACTGACCGTGAAAATAATGCCAAACTCTTGCACGAATTGGCTATGGTCTTTGAACTCAAGGACCGTTCTGCTCAATTCCACACAACCTTGGTCGTAGCTAGTACAGGTAAGGAAAGCTTGGTTGTCGAAGCTGATTGGCCAGGTTACATTAACTTTGAACCTAAGGGTGAAAATGGCTTTGGTTATGATCCACTTTTCCTAGTAGGAGAAACTGGTAAATCATCAGCCGAATTAACCCTTGAAGAAAAAAATAGTCAATCCCACCGTGCCTTAGCCGTTAAGAAACTTTTGGAGGTATTTCCATCATGGCAAAGCAAACCATCATTGTAATGAGTGACTCCCACGGAGATAGCTTGATTGTAGAAGAAATCCGTGACCGCTATCTTGGGAAAGTCGATGCTATTTTTCACGATGGTGACTCGGAACTTCGCCCGGATTCACCACTCTGGGAAGGAATCCAGGTAGTCAGAGGAAACATGGATTTTTACTCAGATTACCCAGAACGTTTAGTGACTCAATTAGGTCCAACTAAGATCATCCAGACTCATGGGCACTTATTTGATATTAACTTTAATTTCCAAAAGCTTGATTTTTGGGCTCAAGAGGAAGATGCAGATATCTGTCTTTATGGGCACTTGCATGTTCCAAATGCTTGGATGGAAGGGAAGACCCTCTTCCTAAATCCTGGTTCTATCAGTCAACCACGTGGAACTATCAGAGAATGTCTTTACGCCCGTGTAGAGATTGATGATAGCTACTTTAAAGTGGATTTTTTGACACGTAACCATGAGGTCTATCCAGGCTTGTCTAAGGAGTTCGCTCGATGATTGCCAAAGAATTTGAACAGTTTTTACTGGAGCAAGAGGAAACCTTTTTAACTCCTGCTGAAAATTTGGCTGTACTCATTGATACCCACAATGCAGATCATGCAACTCTCCTCCTTAGCCAGATGACCTATACCAGAGTGCCAGTCGTGACTGATGAGAAAGAATTTGTCGGAACCATTGGACTTAGAGACATTCTGGCCTACCAGATGGAGCAGGGCTTGAGTCAGGAAGCCATGGCAGATACGGATATTGTACATATGACCAAGAAGAATGTAGCAGTTGTCAGTCCAGACTATACACTGACGGATGTTTTACATAAGTTAGTGGATGAGTCTTTCCTACCAGTCGTTGATAAGGATGGTATCTTCCAAGGCATTATCACACGGAAATCAATCCTTAAGGCTGTCAATGCTCTCTTGCATGATTTTAGTAAGGAATATGAGATTCGAAGCAAATGAGAGAAGGAATTTCAGCATTTTTAGAAGAAAAACAAGGTTTGTCTGTAAATTCTAAGCAATCCTATAAGTATGACTTGGAGCAGTTTTTAGATCTTGTAGGAGAACGAATCTCTGAGACAAGTTTAAAAATCTACCAAGCTCAACTATCTCAGTTTAAAATCAGTGCCCAAAAGCGTAAGGTTTCTGCTTGCAATCAATTTCTTTACTTTTTATACCAGAAGGGGAAAATTGCTACCTTTTATCGTTTAGAATTGCCGAAACAGGCTGAGAAAAAGCAAGTTCAGTCAGAACTTTTAGATCTCAGTTCTTTCTGGCAAGAAAGTGCCTATCCAGAGGGACGCTTGTTGGCCTTACTGATAGTTGAATTGGGCCTCTTACCAAGTGAAATTCTAGCCTTAAAAACAAGTGATGTGAACCTAGATTTTCAAGTGTTGAGAGTCAATAAAGCTTCTCAACAAAGAATCTTGAGCCTTCCCACAAACCTGCTTGCAGAGTTAGACCCCTTGATGGGACAGACCTATCTCTTTGAAAAAGCTGGGAAGCCCTATTCTCGTCAATGGGCCTTTCGTCAGTTAGAAGCCTTTCTAAAGGAAAAAGGTTTTTCAGACTTATCTGCCCAAGGATTGAGAGAACAGTTTATATTAAGACAAATCGAAGAAAAGGTTGACTTGTACGAAATCGCTAAAAAATTAGGATTAAAGACAGTCATGACCTTGGAAAAATATAGATAATGGATATTAAATTAAAAGATTTTGAAGGGCCTTTGGATCTTCTTTTGCACTTGGTTTCAAAGTACCAGATGGATATCTATGATGTACCGATTACAGAGGTTATCGAGCAATATTTAGCCTATATCTCGACATTACAAGCTATGCGTTTGGAAGTCGCAGGTGAGTACATGGTCATGGCTAGCCAACTCATGCTGATTAAGAGTCGCAAGCTCTTGCCGAAGGTTGCAGAAGTGACGGATTTAGAGGATGACCTTGAGCAGGACCTCCTTTCTCAAATCGAAGAATACCGTAAGTTTAAACTTTTGGGAGAGCAGTTGGAAGTGAAGCACCAAGAACGAGCTCAATATTACTCAAAAGCACCGACAGAGTTAATTTACGAAGATGCAGAACTCGTGCATGATAAGACCACGATTGACCTTTTCTTAGCCTTTTCAACTTTGTTAGCTAAGAAAAAAGAAGAATTTTCCAAAAGTCATACAACCATTTTACGCGATGAATACAAGATTGAAGATATGATGGTCATCGTCCGAGAAGCTTTGGTTGAAGGTGAGCAATTATGCTTGCAGGATTTGTTTAAAGAAACCAAGGATTTACAAGAGGTCATCACACTATTTTTAGCAACCTTGGAGTTGATTAAAACCCAAGAAATTCTCTTGATTCAAAAAGAGAGCTTTGGAGATATCTATCTCCTGAAAAAGAATGAGGAAAATCAAGTAGAGCAGAGTCAAGCTTGATAGAGAGGGAATATGAGTACTTTAGCAGAAATAGAAGCGCTCTTGTTTGTAGCGGGTGAAGAGGGGATTAGGATTCGCCAGTTGGCTGAGCTCCTTTCTTTGCCACCGACTGGTATCCAGCAAAGCTTAGAAAAATTAGCCAAAAAGTATGAAAAAGACCAGGATTCCAGTTTAGCCTTGATTGAGACAGGTGGTGCCTACAGATTGGTAACCAAGCCTCAATTCGCAGCCGTTTTGAAAGAATACTCTAAGGCACCTATCAATCAGAGCCTGTCTCGGGCTGCCCTTGAAACCTTGTCCATCATTGCTTATAAGCAGCCTATCACACGGATAGAGATCGATGCTATTCGGGGGGTTAATTCAAGTGGAGCGCTAGCTAAGTTGCAAGCCTTTGACTTGATAAAAGAAGACGGGAAAAAAGAAGTTCTTGGACGCCCTAATCTCTATGTAACGACGGATTATTTTCTGGATTATATGGGCATTAACCATTTGGAAGAGTTGCCCGTGATTGATGAGCTTGACATTCAAGCACAAGAAAGCCAATTATTTGGTGAAAGGATAGAAGAAGATGAGAATCAATAAATATATTGCCCACGCAGGTGTGGCCAGTAGGAGAAAAGCAGAAGAGTTGATCAAGCAAGGCTTGGTAACTGTCAATGGCCAAGTGGTTCGTGAACTAGCAACGACTATCAAGTCAGGCGACAAGGTCGAAGTTGAAGGACAACCAATCTATAACGAAGAAAAGGTCTACTATCTGCTCAATAAACCACGCGGTGTGATTTCCAGTGTGACAGATGACAAGGGTCGTAAGACTGTTGTCGACCTTTTGCCCAATGTTAAAGAGCGTATCTACCCTGTGGGACGTTTGGACTGGGATACGTCTGGAGTTTTGATTTTGACCAATGATGGTGACTTTACGGATGAGATGATTCACCCTCGTAATGAGATTGATAAGGTCTATGTTGCGCGTGTGAAAGGGATTGCCAACAAAGAAAATCTTCGTCCCTTGACTCGTGGAGTAGAGATTGATGGCAAGAAGACCAAGCCGGCTGTTTATGAGATTCTTAAAGTAGATCCAGTTAAAAACCGTTCAGTTGTTCAGTTGACCATTCATGAAGGACGCAATCACCAGGTCAAAAAAATGTTTGAAGCTGTTGGTCTCCAAGTAGATAAACTTTCTCGAACTCGTTTTGGTCATCTAGACTTGACAGGACTTCGTCCAGGAGAATCACGCCGTCTCAATAAAAAAGAAATCAGCCAACTACACACCATGGCTGTAACAAATAATAAATAATGAAAAAAATCTTAATTGCGCCAGTGCGCTTTTACCAACGCTTTATCTCGCCAGCCTTTCCACCTTCTTGTAGATTTGAACCCACTTGTTCAAATTACATGATTCAGGCTATTGAAAAACATGGCCTCAAGGGAGTCCTTATGGGACTGGCTAGGATATTACGTTGCCATCCTTGGTCTAAAACGGGTAAAGATCCAGTGCCAGACCACTTTTCATTAAAAAGAAATACCAAGTAAAAAGGAATCGTAACAGATTCCTTTTTACCTGATAAGAACTATGAAGTCGGAGGATTTGTGATTTCCACTACCCTTCTCCTATAAAAAGTGGTAAAATGGTTGAAAGAAAGAAGGGATTAAAATGACAACATTATTTTCTAAAATCAAAGAAGTGACAGAACTTTCTGCTATCTCAGGTCATGAAGCACCTGTACGCGCTTATCTTCGTGAGAAGATAACACCTCACGTGGATGAAGTAGTAACAGATGGCCTAGGTGGTATTTTTGGTATCAAATACTCAGAAGCAGTCGATGCACCTCGTGTTTTGGTAGCATCTCACATGGATGAAGTTGGTTTTATGGTAAGTGAAATCAAACCTGATGGAACCTTCCGTGTCGTTGAGATTGGCGGTTGGAATCCTATGGTGGTCAGCAGCCAGCGCTTTAAACTCTTTACTCGTGACGGTCGTGAAATTCCAGTAATCTCAGGATCGGTACCTCCACATTTAACTCGTGGAACAGGTGGTCCAAGCATGCCAGCTGTTTCAGATATCGTCTTTGATGGTGGTTTTGCGGATAAGGCTGAGGCTGAAAGTTTCGGTATCCGTCCTGGAGACACCATCGTTCCAGATAGCAGTGCAATCCTAACAGCTAACGAAAAAAATATCATCTCCAAAGCTTGGGACAACCGCTACGGAGTTCTCATGGTTAGTGAGTTGGCAGAAAGCTTGTCAGGCCAAAAACTAGGCAATGAACTTTATCTTGGAGCCAATGTCCAAGAAGAAGTCGGACTTCGTGGTGCCCATACATCAACAACCAAATTTGACCCAGAAGTATTCCTTGCTGTGGATTGCTCGCCAGCTGGTGATGTTTATGGTGGTCAAGGTAAGATTGGTGATGGAACCTTAATTCGTTTCTACGATCCAGGTCACTTGCTTCTCCCAGGCATGAAGGATTTCCTTTTGACGACAGCTGAAGAAGCTGGAATCAAGTACCAATACTACTGTGGAAAAGGTGGAACGGACGCTGGGGCAGCTCATCTGAAAAATGGTGGAGTCCCATCAACAACAATTGGTGTTTGTGCTCGTTATATCCACTCTCACCAAACACTTTATGCAATGGATGATTTCCTTGAAGCACAAGCATTCTTACAAGCCTTGGTTAAAAAATTGGATCGCTCAACTGTAGATTTGATCAAAAATTATTAAACAGAAAAGATGGAGGGAATAGGGATGGAAGAACCAAACCTAGAAACCTTGATTCGGGATCTTTACAATCATGCCCGTCAGAACCTTAGTGAAGATTTGGTGATCGCACTTGTAGAGACTGCTAAGAAATTACCTAGCACCAATGAGCGATTGCTAGCAGTACGACTTTCAGGTTTAGTTACACTCGAACTACTCCAAAATCCCAAAACACCAGCACCAGAGTTAGTCAATCTGGCCCGCTTTATCCAAAAGGAAGAAGCTAGGTACAAGGGCGCAGCTGCATCTTCCATTATGATTGGAGAACTATTTAAAATGCTTTGATTCGAGAGAATCAAAGCATTTTTTTCGTTTTAAATTTGTTCTGCCAAAACCTTTTCAGCCAGGTTCATAGCGTGGTCTGATACACGAGTGTAGTGAGAAATGATATCGATAAAGTTGACACCTGCTTGGGTAGAACATTCACCGTTATTAAGACGTTTGATATGTGTCTTACGAAGAACACGTTCCATATTGTTGATGTCTTCGTGACGTTCCATAAGGGCTTGGGCTTGTTCAAGATCATTATTTTCAACACTCTCAAGAGCATCTTTGACGAATTCGCTCGTTTTAAGATAAATCTCTGCGAGTTCTTCTAAGGCAGCTTCAGAGAATTGAACATTCTTGCGTTGCAAGTAATCATTAAGATTGAGCAGGGCTTCTGCGTGGTCTCCGATACGTTCCAAGTCTCGTGAAGAGTCAAGGATATTGGTTAAGACTTCACTCTCTTTTTGGCTCAAAGCTTCACCAGATAAACTAATGAGGTAACGAGTCAATTTTTCATCAATAGTGTTGATGGCTTCTTCGGTCTTATGACCTTTTTCCGCAACTTTTTCATTAGAATTGATGATATAGTCGTAAGAGAGGTCAAAGGCTTTTGCAGCGTAGTTTCCCAAGTGTAGAAGTTCTTTTTTAGCATTTCCAAGAGCGATAGATGGAGCTTGTTTGATGAGTTGCTCGTCTAGGTAGAGAGCTTCGTATTTGACAACTTCATCTTCACCAGGGATGAGCTTGGTTACCAAGAAGGCAAGAGCTCCAATGAATGGGAACTGGATAATGGTGTTGGTAATGTTGAAGGTTCCGTGGGCGAAGGCAATGGTCATTTCTGGAGACAAATGAAGAGTCGTTTCAAACCATTGAATCAAGGCTGTGAAGGGAACGAGGAAGATGATACAGATAACAGTCCCGATAACGTTGAAGGCCACATGGGCCCCCGCTACACGCTTGGCTGCGATATTTGCTCCAAGTGAAGCGATAATCGCTGTGATAGTAGTTCCGATGTTATCCCCAAAGAGAACTGGTAGGGCGCCCTGAAGGTCAATCAGATTGCTAGCGTAGAGATTTTGCAAAATACCGATGGTCGCTGATGAGGCTTGAATTAGAAGGGTTAAACCAGTTCCGACAAAGACTCCCAGGATTGGATTTTTACTCAGCTCTACCATGTAGTCTTTAAAGACTTGTAAATCCTTGAGGGGCTCCATAGCACCACTCATAAGATTGAGGGCGAAGAAGATACCACCGACACCAAAGACAATTCGTCCGATGTTATTGATGGTTCTATTTTTTGTGAAGAAGAGACAGACTGCTCCGAGAAAGAGCATGGGTAATGCGTAGTCTCCCAATTTAAAACCGATGATAAAGGATGTGACAGTTGTCCCGATATTGGCCCCCATGACAATCCCGATAGCCTGACGTAGGGTCAAAAGTCCCGCACTGACCAGACCAACCGTAATAACTGTAACCCCTGAACTAGACTGAATCAGGGCAGTCATTCCAATACCTACCAGAATACCAAAGAAAGGATTGCTGGTATATTTGTCAATGTAATATCGAAGACGATCTCCAGCTGCTTGTTGCAAACCGTCCCCCATGGTCTTGATACTATATAAGAATAGTCCCAGACCACCTAAAAAGTGAAATACAATTTCCTGCCAATTAATGGACATTTTCTTTTTCCTCCGAAAAATAATCGCGGAATCTCTCCCATTCTATTTTAAAGGATTAAGAGCGATCTAACAAGTAGTAAATGATCTTTTTTTAAGAAAAATGTTAAATTTATTCTAAAAATGGAGCTTGATTGTCTAATTTATATTAATTCTTCACTTCTATATAGTTCTTTTGGGACTCATGTTGACTCTTCATCTAAATAGCGTAAAATGGAGATGAACTGTTCTATTATCTTTATTAGGGCAGCTACTTTTTTAAAACAAAAATAAAGCGCTTACTTTCTGGAAGTAAAAGGAGAAAAAGATGAAGAATCCATTTTTTGAAAAACGTTGCCGCTATAGTATTCGAAAATTGTCAGTGGGTGCCTGCTCTTTGATGATTGGTTCAGTCCTATTTGCAGGACCAGTCTTAGCTGAAGAAGCAGTTATTGCTGAAAATCCTACGGGGACAACAGCAGTAGCTTCGGAGCAACCAACTACGCCTGCGCCAGAAGTGTTGAAGGAGTTGGAAGCATCTGAAGACAAGGTTAGCGAGCAACCAGTTTCAAATGAGAAGCCATCACTGGAAGAGCTGACAGCAAGAGATAAAGAAGCGACAAGTCCGACTGCTGAAACTCCTAAGGCTGAAGAAGCACCTGTGGCTACAGAAAATAAGGCTGAAGAGAAAGCAACTGTTTCAGATGTTCCTAAGAAAGAAGAAAAAAGTCTTCGACCAAAAGAAATTAAATTTGACACTTGGGAAGATTTGTTGAAATGGGAACCGGGTGCTCGTGAAGACGACGCTATTAATCGTTCCTCAGTTGAATTGGCTAAACGTTACCGTGGGCATGTAGTCAACGAAAAAGCCAATAAGGACGCTAAGGTTGAAGCTCTTGCCAATACCAACTCTAAGGCTAAAGACCACGCTTCTGTAGGTGGTGAAGAGTTTAAAGCCTATGCATTTGATTACTGGCAATACTTGAATTCAATGGTCTTCTGGGAAGGGCTCGTTCCAACTCCGGACGTGATTGATGCTGGTCACCGTAATGGTGTCCCTGTATTGGGTACACTCTTCTTCAACTGGTCTAACAGTATTGCAGACCAAGAAAAATTTGCTGAAGCCCTTAAACAAGACGAAGACGGAACTTTCCCTATCGCTCGTAAGTTGGTTGATTTGGCTAAATACTATGGATTTGATGGATATTTTATCAACCAAGAAACAACAGGAGATATCGTAACGCCTCTTGGTAAGAAAATGCGTGACTTCATGCTCTATACCAAGGAATATTCGGCTCAAGTCAATCATCCAGTGAAATATTCTTGGTATGATGCCATGACCTATGAATATGGTCGTTATCATGAAGATGGTTTGGGTGAATACAATTACCAATTCATGGAAAAAGAGGGAGACAAGGTTCCTGCGGATCACTTCTTTGCCAACTTTAACTGGACTAAAGAGAAAAATGACTATTCTGTAGCTATGGCAAAATGGCTAGAACGCAGTCAGTATGATGTTTTTGCAGGTTTGGAATTGCAACAAGGTGGTTCTTACAAGACAAAAGTGAAATGGGATGCCCTTTTTGATGAGAACGGCAAACTTCGCTTATCACTTGGACTTTTTGCCCCAGATACTATCACGAGTCTTGGGAAAACAGGTGAAGACTATCATAAGAATGAAAATATCTTCTTCACAGGTTACCAAGGAGATCCAACTGGCCAAAAACCAGATGACAAGGACTGGTACGGGATTGCTAACCTCGTAGCTGACCGCACACCAGCAGTAGGCCGTACCTTTACAACATCCTTTAACACAGGACATGGGAAGAAATGGTTTGTAGACGGTAAAGTTTCTAAGGATTCTGAATGGAACTATCGTTCTGTATCAGGTATCTTGCCTACATGGCGCTGGTGGCAAACTTCATCTGGTGCTAAACTTCAAGCTGACTATGACTTTGAAGATGCCTACAATGGTGGTAACTCACTTAAGTTTGCGGGTGATTTAGCTGAAAATACCAACCAAGATGTTCGTCTCTACTCTACAAAACTGGAAGTAACGGATAAAACAAAACTTCGGGTTGCCCATAAGGGGGGTAAGGGAAGCAAGGTCTATGTAGAGTTTGCGACTCAGAAAAACTATACATTTGGTGGCGAGAATGCTCGTAAGGAACTGACTCTATCTGACGATTGGACAAAAGATGAATTTGATTTGAGTGCCTTGGCAGGTCAGACTATTTACGGTATCAAGCTCACTTTTGAAAATACTGCTGCCCTTAAGGGATATCAATTTAACTTGGGTGAGTTGACTGTAACAGATAATCAAGAGGCTCCTCAAGCACCAACAGCGCTTAAAGTAGCTAAACAATCTCTTAAAAATGCCCAAGAAGCGGAAGCTATTGTTCAATTTACAGGTAACAAAGATGCTGACTTCTATGAAGTTTATGAAAAGGATGGCGATGCTTGGCGTCTATTGACAGGATCATCAGCAACTACTATTTACCTACCAAAAGTCAGTCGTTCAGCTAGTGCGACTGGAACCAGTCAAGAGTTGAAGGTTGTCGCAGTTGGGAAGAATGGCCTTCGTTCTGAAGCAGCAACTACAAACTTTGACTGGGGAATGACTGTCCAAGACACCAGTCTTCCAAGACCACTAGCAGAAAATATCGTTCCAGGAGCGACAGTTATCGGAAGTACCTTCCCAAATACAGAAGGTGGAGAAGGCATCGAAGGTATGTTGAATGGTACGATCACCAGCCTATCTGACAAATGGTCTTCTGCTCAGTTGAGTGGTAGCGTAGATATCCGTTTGACACAACCACGCCGTGTCGTTAGATGGGTCATGGACCATGCCGGTGCTGGTGGTGAATCTGTCAATGACGGCTTGATGAATACGAAAGACTTTGACCTCTACTACAAGGATGAAGCTGGAGAATGGAAACTAGCCAAGGCTGTTCGTGGCAACAGAGCCCATGTGTCAGATATTACTCTTGATAGTCCAATCACTGCGCAAGAATGGCGCTTAAACGTCATCACGTCTGATAATGGAACACCATGGAAAGCCATCCGTATCTATAACTGGAAGATGTATGAAGCTCTTGACACTGAGAGTCAAAACATCCCAATGGCTAAAGTCGCAGCGCGTGTTCTAACGGACAATAAGATTCAACTTGGATTCTCAGAAGTTCCTGCTGGAGCTACCATCACAGTTTATGACAAGGCAGATTCAAAAACTCCAATCGCTACCTTAAATACGGTAGTTGGAGGGGATTTGGCAACAGACCCATTAAACTTTGAAAAACGTCCGAGTCTTCTTTACTATCGTACACAATTGCCAGGTAAAGAAATCAGTAATACTCTTGCTGTGACGATTCCTCAGGATGAGAGAAAGATTAAGGCTGTCAGTCTAGAAGTAGCACCTAAAAAAGCAACTTATCAAGATGGTGAGGAATTGAATCTCAAAGGTGGTCTTCTTCGCGTCAAATATGAGGGTGAAGAAGCAGACGAAGTCATCAACCTTAGTCATGCAGGTGTAGTTGTTAACGGTTACGATGCTCACCATCATGGCGAACAAGAGTTAACAGTAACCTATCTTGGTCTTCCAGTTGCAGGAAGCTTCAAGGTTCAAGTGACTGGTGAAGAAGCTGGTCCAAAAGAAGTCGCAGCCTTGTATATTAGCAAGCAACCGAAAATTGATTACTTTGTAGGCGATACTCTTGACTTATCAGAAGGACGTTTCAAGGTCTTGTATGATGATGAAACGGAGACAGAACATAGCTTTACAGACCAAGGAGTCGAAATTACGGGCTATGATGCTCAAAAAACAGGCCGTCAAAAACTTCAGTTGCACTATCAAGGACAAACTGTCGACTTTGATGTTCTAGTATCACCTAAAGCAGCTGTCAACGACGAATACCTGAAACAAGAAATCACATCTGCCCAAGGACGCAAAGAAACAATAGCTTATACATTTGCCGATGCAGCAAAACAAGCAGCTCTAGTTGAGAAGATTAATGCAGCGAAAGCGATTTTAGAAAATCATGATGCTAGTCAAGAAACAGTCAACCAAGCCTTGAATGACTTGAAACAAGCTGGTACTGACTTGAATGGTGTACAGCTTTATCAAACAGCTAAGGAAGAGCTTGAAACTCTTCTAGGAAAAGTTCGTGAGAAAAATGCAGACGATCCAATCATCGCTCAAGCAGAAACTCTTATTGGCTCAACAAATCCAACTCCAGAAGCATTTGCCAACCTCAAGGAAGAACTCAATAAAAAACTCCTTGTTAAAGAAAGCCATCATGTAGGTAGCTTAGAAGAAGGCGAAACTGCGCCAACAGTTGAAGTACTACCTGAATTAGTGGTTGAGACAGAAACTCAAGCCTTCGAGAGTCAAGAACGTCCGTCAGGAGACCTCTTGTTGGGTGAACGTCGAGTCGTTCAGGCTGGTGCAGAAGGACAAATCCGTCATTTGATTGAAGTCGATGCCAAAGGCAATCGTACTCTTCTTCAGACAGAAGTCGTCAAGGAAGCAGTTGCAGAAATCACTGAAGTTGGTACTAAGGTAGAAAGCCGTGTTCAACCATTGGACGGTTCTGGAGATCTTGTTCTCGAAAAACTAGAATTGGAAGTGAAAGAAGAAGCCGTAGCCTTCAAACACCAAGAGCGTCCGACAGGAGAGCTTTTACTAGGTGAACGCCGTATGGTTCAAGCAGGTGGGGCAGGTCAAATCCGTCATTTGATTGAGGTAGATGCTAAAGGCCATCGCACACTTCTTAAGACAGAGGTAGTCAAGGAAGCAGTTGCAGAGATTACTGAAGTCGGTACCAAGGTAGAAAGCCGTGTTGAGCCACTAGAAGGACCAAAAGTCTTGGAAGTTAAGAAACCAAGCTTGGTAGTTGAAGAAGAAGTTCTTGCATTTGGACGTGAAGAAAGAGAAAACTCAAACCTTTCAGCAGGTGAACGTCGTCTAGTTCAAGCTGGAGTTGAAGGCCTGCGTAGAAATCTTGTAGAAGTTGATGCTGAAGGCAAACGCAGTCTCAAGGGAACAGAACTTGTCAAAGAGGCGGTAGCTGAGATTGTTGAAGTTGGTACCAAAGTAGAAAGTCGCGTACAGCCATTAGATGGATCTGGCGATGCTATTCTAGAAAAACCAGAACTAGCGGTTGAGGAAGAAGTGGTAGCCTTCGAACGTCAAGAACGTCCGTCAGGAGACCTCTTGTTAGGCGAACACCGTCTGGTTCAAGCTGGTGAGGCAGGGCAAGTCCGTCACATGATTGAGGTAGATGCTAAGGGTAATCGCACGCTTCTTCAGACAGAGGTAGTCAAGGAAGCAGGAGCAGAGATTACTGAAGTTGGGACTAGGGTAGAAAGTCGTGTTCAACCATTGGACGGTTCTGGGAATCTTGTTCTCGAAAAACTAGAATTGGAAGTGAAAGAAAAAGCCGTAGCTTTCAATCACCAAGAGCGTCCAACAGCAGATCTTTTATTAGGTGAACGCCGTGTGGTTCAAGCTGGTGAAGCTGGGCAAATCCGTCACATGATTGAGATAGATGCTAAAGGCAATCGCACACTTCTTCAGACAGAGGTAGTTAAGGAAGCTGTGACTGAGATTGTTGAAGTTGGTACTAAGGTAGAAAGTCGTGTTCAACCACTAGAAGGACCAAAATTCTTGGAAGTTAAGAAACCAAGCTTGGTAGTTGAAGAAGAAGTTCTTGCATTTGGACGTGAAGAAAGAGAAAACGCAAACCTTTCAGCAGGTGAACGCCGTCTAGTTCAAGCTGGAGTGGAAGGCCTTCGTAGAAATCTTGTAGAGGTTGATTCAGAAGGCAAGCGTAGTCTCAAGGGAACAGATCTTGTCAAAGAGGTGGTAACTGAGATTGTTGAAGTTGGTACAAAAGTAGTTGAAGCACCAACTGAAAAACCAGTCGTACCTGCTCAAGTGCCTCAAACGACTAAGCAGGAAGTGGCCAATGCAGAAGCTAAGCATGGTCAAGCAGTAGAAAAACAATTACCAAATACAGGTACAGGAGTCGATGTAAATCTAGTAGCTCTTGGACTGGCTGGAGTTTTAAGTGGCTTTGGTTTGCTAGCTCAAAAGAAAAAAGAAGATTAAGTTAAACTTCTTAATTTACCGTCTGATAGGACAAACATGTTTATGGTAGATGAATTCAAAACTGGATAATACATCTAAAAGTTTGAAACAAGAATAGTTTAAAAGATGTTTTGGGGAAAGCTCTTATTTATTAGAAAAGGATAATATCTGTACTGCCCCCAAAAAAGTTAGACAATTAATTTATCCAAAGGATTTAGTTCTGTATTGCACAGGACTAAGTCCTTTTCTACCATTTGTCAAGTGTATCAAGGTATTTGATAAAAAAGTTAAATTCGCAAACTAAGTTTCACCGCTAGTAGAAGTGGAAGTTAATCTGATAAAAATCCTAAAAACCAGTGGAAATCCGTGTCAGGGTAAATTCCACTGGTTTTACTAATGCTTGATTTCATCGCTTTTGAAGGCGAAATGAATCGAAAAAAAGAGCGCACAAAATCCCCTCATATGAAAGTGTTTTAGACTAATTTCCACTTTGGACAAATAAGCGGAAGTTGCTTTAAGAAATTACCTAGCGTCAAATAATTTCAAGCAGCAAACAAAAGACTTGTATATTGGAGGAAAATTCGGTAGAATAGAAAGGATTTAATATTTTATTATAAAGGAAAAAGTTAAGTGATGAAACATCAATTTTACGGAGAAAAGCGTCAACGTTTTTCTTTTAGGAAGTTATCAGTAGGTCTGATATCTGCGACTATCGGAAGCTTCTTTTTGGGTTCTGTAGCTGGGCCTAGTACACACCCTGTTGAAGCTGCAGAGTTACCGGCGAATCAAGCTGTTCAGATTCAGTATAAGTATGTTATGGAATCAGAATTGACCGATGCTGAAAAGGGAATGATTGTTAAGGAACTTCCAAAATTTGTAGAGGAAAGTACAGATGCATACTACTTGGTTTATCGTCCGAAAAAAGAAGGAAGATTGATAGGAAACTTACCAAGTACTGGCTACTCTGGTATGTGGGAAGCAATCTTTGCAACAGCTGGTATTGTTCTTGTGGTCTTGGTAATTTCTAAGGGGAAAAATGGGAAAAGATACTTATCTTCGATTTTATTGGTGACTGGACTAGGTTCTGTCCTTCTTTCTCCTGCTACGCTTGCGGTTACAAATATTGAGCTAGCTGCTTATAATCAGCTTTTAAATTTGGGACTAGGAGAGCAACTACCTCAGCCCTTGAACATTGAAGATTTTGAATACATTGGTTATCTGAAGAGTCAGGCTATTTTGAAAAATTCTCGGGAGCAAGGTGAAGAATCTGAGGATAAAACTAATAAGACTGTAAATCAATCAGTGGATCGTTCTGAAAATGACAAAGCGGTAGCAATATCAAAAGTAGATAGTTCAGACAAGTCGACAGATGAAAAACTGGAGCTTGTCAATGGAGCAAACCGAGTGTCGTCGGGAAGCTCAATTTCTGATCGCTCTGAGTTACAATTATCTAGTCAAGATGAAAGTCAAACGCAAGTGCTTCCTTATCAAACAGAATATCGCTATTCGGATAATCTTGTTAAGGGGCAAACAAAGATCATTCAGGTGGGTGTATCTGGGGAACGTACAGTGATTACTCGTCGCTACAGTACTGGTCAGAAGGTGATAAAATCTGAGTTGGTGTCTGATCAAGTGACAGTTCAACCTGTTTCAGAGATTATTCTGATGGGCACGGCAGAAAGTAGTCAATTGCTAAAAGAATCGCCAGTTCACGAAATTCCTGAATATACAGCTTCGGTAGGTACGTCAGGTGACAACCCAGCTCCAGTTCATGACCTTCCCGAGTATACAGCTCCTGTAGGCACAGCAGGTGACGACTTAGCTCCAGTTCATGAAGTTCTAGAATACACAGATCCTGTAGGTACAGCAGGTGAAGTTCCCGTTCCAGTTCATGAATTTCCAGAATACACAGAATCTGTAGGCACAGTAGGCGATGACTCATCCCCAGTTCATGAATTATCTGAATATACAGATTCAGTCGGAACAGTTGGTGAAGCTCCCGTTCCAGTTCATGAATTTCCAGAATATACAGATTCATTGGGCACAGCAGGTGACGATCCAATCCCAGTTCACGCCCTCCCTGAGTACACAGAACCTATAGGCACAGTAGGCGATGACTCAGCTCCGGTTCATGAATTGCCTGAGTACACATCTCCAGTAGGCACAACAGGTGACGATCCAGCCCCAGTTCACGAAGTCCCAGAATATACAGCTCCTGTGGGTACAGTAGGTCCAGAGCCCGCTCCCGTTCATGAAGTTCTAGAATACACAGATCTTGTAGGTACAGTTGGCGAAGTTCCTGCTCCCGTTCATGAATTGCCAGAGTATACAGAATCAGTCGGTACATCCGGTGAAGATCCTGCTCCTGCTCATGACCTCCCCGAGTATACAGATTCGTTGGGCACAGCCGGTGAAGATCCAGCTCTGGTTCACGAATTACCAGAGTACACAGATCCTATAGGCACAGCCGGTGACGAACCAGCTCCCGTTCACGACGTTCCAGGCTACACAGAATCAGTCGGCACAGCCGGTGACGAACCAGCTCCGGTTTACGACTTGCCAGAGTACACAGAATCAGTCGGTACAGCTGGCGACGCCCCAGCTCCGGTTCATGAGGTTCCCGAGTATACAGATCCAGTCGGTACAGCTGGTGACGCACCCACCCCAGTTCACGAAGTCCCAGAATATACAGACCCAGTCGGTACATCTGGCGAAGAACCCGCTCTCGTTCACGAAGTCCCAGAATATACAGACCCAGTCGGTACATCTGGCGAAGAACCCGCTCTCGTTCACGAAGTCCCAGAATATACAGACCCAGTCGGCACAATGGGTGACGCACCAGCTCCAGTTCATGAAGTCCCAGAATATACAGACCCAGTCGGCACAGTGGGTGACGCACCAGCTCCAGTTCATGAAGTCCCAGAATATACAGACCCAGT
>NZ_JASHFI010000018.1:0-17080 GCF_047460875.1 Streptococcus infantis
TCTCTCCCACTTCTTCATAAGCCATTCGATCCAGACGCCGTTTTTGGCTCTCTTGTTTTCTTACAGTATCAAGGATTCGGTTGCGGAATTTTGTTTTGAAGTAGACGTAGAGTTTCTTTTCTTCTTCCGCTAGTTCTGGATGGGATTCTAGGAGTTCATAAAGGCAGATCATCCCTTCTTGATCCCAGTCCTCCTTCTCCCATAGATGGAGATAATAATCTTTTCGGCATTTATGAACAATCCCTTTTACCCTTGCGTAGTATTTCTCAAGCATTTTGCTTTCCTCCTTTCTCTGCTTGTAGTATAGCAGAGAAAGGAGGAAAGAAGGGCCCTAGTTTCTATCTTGTCTCTTTTTAACTCTCTGATGTTACGGAAATCGTGAATATTCACAAGTGAGGGTGAAAAAAGACAATCTCTTTGTGAATTCAAATGGAGATTTTCGTAAAGTGATTTATATAATAAACAACATCTCAAAGATAAAGAAAAAAGCCCACTGTTGTAGGCTTTTTGTAAGATATATCTTAAAATTAAAGCATTTTGTTGTAGAATTCAACGACAAGGGCTTCGTTGATTTCTGGGTTGATTTCATCACGTTCTGGCAAACGAGTCAATGAACCTTCCAATTTTTCAGCGTCGAATGATACGAATGCTGGACGTCCAAGAGTAGCTTCTACTGCTTCAAGGATTGCTGGAACTTTTAATGATTTTTCACGAACTGAGATCACTTGACCTGGAGTTACGCGGTATGATGGGATATCAACACGTTTTCCGTCAACAAGAATGTGACCGTGGTTTACGAATTGACGTGCTTGACGACGTGTAGTTGCAAGGCCAAGACGGTAAACAACGTTATCCAAACGACGTTCCAAAAGGAGCATGAAGTTGAAACCAAGGATTCCTTCTTTAATCTTAGTAGCTTGTACGAACAAGTTACGGAATTGTTTTTCACCTACACCGTAAGTGAAACGAAGTTTTTGTTTTTCAGCCAATTGCAAACCGTATTCTGACAATTTAGAACGGTTGTTTGGTCCGTGTTGTCCTGGTACGTAGTTACGACGTGCCAATTCTTTACCTGTACCTGTAAGTGAAAGGCCAAGGCGACGAGCTTGTTTCCAAGATGGTCCTGTATAACGTGACATGTATATGTCCTCCTGATATAATTAATATTTCGGTGGAAATAGTCACTTAGAAAGCCCTGATTCGTGCAGATGCCCTTCGCCTAAACAGCCAAGGTTACTTATCAGAAGACATCTGTTGACGAGCTTCATGCTTTCCTGCTGATATTTCACACAAGGGATATTGTACCATGAATGGTTAGATTTGTAAAGGGGTTTTAAGCTTTATTTTCATTGCCAGAGAGATTGAGAAGGAGGGTAAAGGTGCTTCCTAGTCCGTACTGGCTACTGACTGTAATTTCCCCACCCAATTGATGGGCCAATTCACGCGCAATCGCAAGCCCTAAGCCATGACCACCTGTTTTCATGTTACGCGAAGTTTCGACACGATAAAGGCGTTTGAAAATATTCTCCAAATCCTCTGGGGCAATGCCCTGTCCCTCATCCGTCACATTGATTGAAAGCTGGCTACTCTCCAGCTTAGCCACCACTTCCAGCTTGGTTCCTGGTGCAGAGTATTTAAAAGCGTTATTGACCAGATTCACCAAGATACGAGAAAGTTTGGCATAATCTCCCTCAATCCGGGCAGACTCTGGAATTACCTGCAAATGGACATCTCGCTCCTCCTGCTCAATCAAGAACTGAAATTCACTCATGCACTCAATCAAGAGCTGGTCCAGAAAAATGCTGTCCTTGCTGGCAGTTTCGACCTGATTTCTAGCTGTGTTTAGGGTCAAAAAATTCAACTCCTCAACCAGTTTATTGAGTCTTTCAGTCTGGCGTCCAATGGTTGCTAGATAATGGGCCTGTTCTCCTTCCTTGATAACCCCATCCAAAATCCCTTCTACCGTCGCTTGGATCGAAGTGATGGGGGTCTTGATATCATGCGACAGCTGGGCAATCATCAAGCCCTTTTCTCGTTCGCTTTCTTCCAAGGAATCAAAGGTCTCCTGCAAATCATGGGACATTTCATTGAAAGCTTGCCCTAATTGCTGAAATTCTACAGGGCCTTGAACCTCCAGATTTGATGAAAAGTCCTTGTCTGCTACTCGCTTAGCATGTTCCTTAAGTTTGCCCAACGAAGTAAAGACTGGCGACAGGAGAAAGAGACTAATCCCAGCACCGACAAAACTAGCTATGAGAGTCATCCCCACCAGGAAATAAATTTCTCTTTCGTCAATTAGCATTCGCTGGATGGCCCAAAAGACAACGATAATCGTTAGAAGTGTTGAAATGACATACCCCACTAAAATATAACTTTTTAGTTTCATTGACTACCTCGTGCTTTCTCAATTTTGTAGCCCAAGCCCCAGACGGTTTTTATGGTCGGTGTTTCTGCACTAGAATGTTTAGCCAACTCCTGTCGAAGAGCATGAATATGAACATTCAAGGTATTAGTATCATCTACATAGTCTTCTTGCCAGACTTTTTCATAGAGGTCTGTCTTAGAAAAAACTCGCTCTGGATTGCTGGCTAGAAGCCATAGAAGTTCGAAGGATTTGACTGTCAAATCAAGCGCCACATCTCCGACTTGGACCTCATGGCTACCGTGATTCATCCGTAAATCCCCGAGACTGACAACCTCTATCTCACCCCCACGATGAAGGCGACGCAAGATATTGTGGACACGTAAAACAAGCTCACGAGGACTAAATGGCTTGGCAATAAAGTCATCTGCCCCCAGGCTTAGGCCATAAATCTTGTCCTGCTCGCTTGTCTTAGCCGTAATAAATAGAAAAGGCTGATCTGGAGATTGATACTGAACCTCACTAATCAAATCATAACCATCCATCCGAGGCATCATGATATCTGTAATAATCAAATCAATCGGTTTTCGCTTGAAGATTTCCAAGGCCTCTACTCCATCATGAGCCACCAAAACCTGATACCCTGCCTGAACCAGATAGCGTTGATGAATATCTGTGATTTCTACCTCGTCGTCAACGAGTAAAATGGTCTTTCCCATCTGTCTCTCCTTTGAAAAAAACAGTGCTATACCACAATAGTATAACACTATTTTAATCGCTTTACGAACATTCTAATCGATATCTGAATTTTTCAAATCCTAGATAGAAAGTCTGTAGCTAGACTAGTCATTTTCCTCTTTTTTTGCTTTCAAACCGAGACCACCTAACAGTCCAGCCAAAGCAAGTCCAAAGAATCCAATAGTAGCCATTGAGGTTTGGGCCTCACCAGTATATGGAAGCATATCTTTTCGTTCTTTCATGTGAGTAGCCATCATTGGACTTGATACCTTGTTAGTAGATGCCATCTTGCCTTCATCAGGCATTTTGCTTGAGGCTGCTGGAGCTTGATCTTGTTTCATGCTTGGTGTTGCCATAGGCTGGCTAGCATTCATGGTTTTTTCCTGCTCTTTGTTAGGCATCATCTTATCCTGACTAGTAGCTGGCATTTTGGATTTCATCTCATTGAGGGACTTATACCCATTCAAGTTTACGGTCAAATCTTTAGTCGCTACAAGGTTGCTCAAATCGGCCTTGCCATCTTTTGCACCGTACACTTTAATAGTAGCTTTATAACTTTGAGTACCATTTTGTTTCAAGAAGTCAAGAAGCTCTTTGTCAGATTTTCCTTGGGTGCCTGCTAAATCCACTTCATAGAAGTAAAGGCCTTTGCCCAATTTTTCTACTGGTGGAAGAGCAGGATTTTTAGCTGATCCGTTGTCTGACCATGGGGCCTTGTCAGAAGCTTTCAAGATAAGGCGAGTCAACATGCCGTCACCAGCGAAGAACTCGTATGGAATAACTTGGTTGACACCAGCTGTGAATGGGCCAGGGAAATTGGCTTTGTCCAAGTAAGTAGCTGGGACATCCACTGTGTTTTTTGTGTTGTCAGCCACGCCTTTTTGCACTTCAGCTGGGGTAGTCAAGCCATTCAAGTTCACTGTCAAATTCTTAGTCGCTACGAGATTGCTCAAATCAGGTTTGCCATCTTTAGCACCATAGACTTTAACAGTAGCCAGATATGTATGAGTTCCGTTAGCTCGAAGTTGCTCCAGCAAGGCCTGACCATCTTTGCCAACCGTATTGCCATTCAAATCCACTTCGTAGAAATATTGGCCTTTAGCCAAGCCTTCAAGTGGCAATAGAGCAGGATTTTTAGCTGTTCCGTTGTCTGACCATGGGGCTTTGTCTGAGGCTTTTAACAAGAGGCGAGTCAACATACCATCTCCACCAAAAGCTTCGTATGGAATAACTTGATTGACACCGGCCAAGAAAGGTCCAGGAACCTTAGCCTTATCAAGGTAGCTAGCTGGAACATCAATCATGTCTTTGACATTGTTAACGACAGACTCTTTAACCTGATTTGGTGTGGTCAAACCATTCAAATTAACAGTCAAATCTTTAGTTGCTACAAGGTTGCTCAAATCGGCCTTGCCATCTTTCGCACCGTACACTTTAATAGTAGCTTTATAACTTTGAGTACCGTTTTGTTTTAAGAGGTCAAGTAGCTCTTTATCTGATTTGCCTTGAGTGCCTGCTAAATCCACTTCATAGAAGTAAAGGCCTTTGCCCAATTTTTCTACTGGTGGGAGAGCAGGATTTTTAGCTGAGCCGTTGTCTGACCATGGAGCCTTATCAGATGCTTTCAAGATGAGGCGGGTCAACATACCGTCACCAGCGAAGAATTCGTATGGAATGACTTGGTTGACGCCGGCTGTGAATGGGCCAGGGAAGTTGGCTTTATCCAAGTAAGTAGCTGGGACATCTACTGTGTCTTTGGTATTGTCGGCCACACCTTTTTGAACTTCAGCCGGGGTAGTCAAGCCATTTAAGTTGACATCCAAATCCTTAGTCGCTACAAGGTTGCTCAAGTCTGCCTTGCCATCTTTTGCACCATACACTTTAATAGTAGCTTTATAACTTTGAGTGCCGTTTTGTTTTAAGAGGTCAAGTAGCTCTTTATCTGATTTGCCTTGAGTGCCAGCCAAATCCACTTCATAGAAGTAGAGGCCTTTGCCCAATTTCTCTACTGGTGGGAGGGCGGGATTTTTAGCTGAGCCATTGTCTGACCATGGGGCTTTATCAGAAGCTTTCAAAATGAGGCGGGTCAACATACCATCACCAGCGAAGAATTCGTATGGAATGACTTGGTTGACACCAGCTGTGAATGGGCCTGGGAAATTGGCTTTGTCCAAGTATGTAGCTGGGACATCTACTGTGTCTTTGGTGTTATCAGCCACACCTTTTTGGACTTCAGCTGGAGTGGTCGCTGGTTGCGCTTCACTGGCTTCGCGATCTTGTCCAGAAAGTGTAGACGCAGGACTTTCCACAGGTTTAACTGCATCTTCTGTTTGTTTCTTAGAGTCAGCTTGGGATTGCACTTCTTCTTTTGGTGCTACTACTGGATCTTTAGCATCTGTGTCCGCTTTTTCTGGAGAGCTTGTAGAATCCAAGCTTACTTTAGATACTGTATCTGGTTGTTCTGAAGGAAGAGCTACATCGACTGCTTTATCTAGAACCTCTGCTGATAGGTCGCCCTTTTCACTCACTGAGGCGTCGTTTGACACGACTTGGGCAGGAGTCGGATTGACGACATCAGCACGTGCAGAACTTGGTTGACCGACTAGGACAAAGAAGCCACTAGCCACAACAACTGAAGCAACACCGACACTGAGGCGGCGAATAGACCAACGAGTATATCTCTGATTTGGATTGAATTTCATAGGATTCTCCTTAGAGTTTTCTTTTTTGATGACTCTAGTATAATCTCCTAAAATTAAAAAGGATTAAGAAAAAGTTAAAATTTTTCTTAAATCCTTCTTATAAAATACTTATATTGACTCAATAGTCACTAGAAAAAAGAATGGTCATTTCTCTTTTAATCATTGAGGTGTGCTAGATTATCTAAATATTGGTTATTGATTACTGCCATCATATAGCCATCAGCTTTCAATAGATCATCCGGCCCAAATTGAACATCCAAGGGAGCATTTTCATAGTCACGAAAACCAAGAATATTGAGATTGTATTGTCCTCGAAGATCAAGATGACTTAGACTCTTACCTGCCCACGACCGTGGAATTTTCATCTCGACTATCGAGACATTTTTGTCCAACTGAAAAACATCAACGCTGTTATTAAATAAAATAGTCTGCGCCAACGAACGACCCATCTCATATTCTGGTGAGATGACTGAATCTGCGCCAATTTTTTCAAGGACTTTTTTTGCTGTATGGCTTTTAACCTTAGCAATAACAGTTGATACTCCTAGACTCTTGCAATGCATGACTGCAAGCACACTAGATTCTAAATTTTCCCCAGTTGCCACCACAACTGTATCGCAGGTATCAATTCCTGCTGAGAGCAAGAGCTCTTCATCGGTAATATCTCCAACAACTCCACGTACCAAGACTGGTTCGAACTGATTGATTCGCTCCTCATGGTCATCAATGGCGATTATATTTACATCATGCTTAGCAAGAGCCGCGAGAACACTGCTCCCAAAAATTCCCAAACCTAAAATTCCAATTGTCCGATCTGACATAGTTTATCCTTTCTTATCCTATGGTAATATCTGCTTTCATATAGTGGATCATATCTTTCTTATCTGGTTGATACTCAGCCAAACTAACTAATAGCGTCAGCGGCCCAATTCGTCCGATAAACATCAGTAGCATGATAATGCTAAGAGCTAATCTGCCTAACTCTGGTGTCAGATTGGCAGTCACTCCGACCGTGGCAAGCGCTGAAATTGTCTCGAACATGATGTAGATAAAGCGCGGATTCCCCTCAGCTGTTATTCCTACTAAGATTAAGCCCAATAAAAAAGTTATCAAGAAGATGATAAAAACACTGAATGATTTTTGGACTGTCCGAGGTTCAATCGTTCTCCGAGCTACATTTGCATAAGGTAACCCTAAAAGTTCACTGCGTGCGAATACCAACAAAACAAAGAAGGTTGTGATTTTTAGTCCCCCTGCTGTACCGCCAGGTGCCCCACCCAGAAACATCTGCAAAATATAGATCATCAAGGTAACAGGCCTAGCCTGAGTAAAATCAACAGAAGCAAATCCTGCCGTCCGCATGCTGACAGTTTGGAAGAAACTAACCAGCAATTTATCAGGGATGCTGAGATTGCCAATCGTTCCCGGATTGTTCCACTCTATCAAGAGGGTTGAAACTGTTCCAGTAAATAAAATTCCAGCTGTCAAGAAGAGAACCAACTTGGTATGGAAGCGAAGCCGACGCTTTTTCTTCTTTCCTAATTGGGTAGCCAAGTCGAACCAAACCATGAAACCTAGACCACCCGTAATAATCAAGCCTGCTATCACTAGATTAATCAATGGGTCTGTCTGAAAGGCTAGCAAACTCGTGCTACCAAAATTATCAAATCCAGCATTACAGAAAGCTGAAATAGCTACGAAAATGGAAGTAAAAATTCCCCGCCCCCAGCCAAACTCGGGGACAAAACGAAAACTTAGCAGAAAGGCTCCGAATCCTTCTACTAGAAAAGTCGTCACGAAGATGGAACGTAGAAAATCCCTCAGAGACTGGGTTTCTTCGAAGCTAAAGCTCTCCAGAATCGTTTCTCGACCTCGAAGACTGAGTTTTTGCTTGCCCTGGATATAGAAAATTCCGATAAAAGTCATGAGACCCAAACCACCTATCTGAATCAAGAACATACAGATCAACTGCCCCCAGACATTGTAGGTCGAAGCGACAGGTAAGGTAAAAAGTCCTGTCACACAGACCATAGATACGGCTGTAAATAAATGGTCAAAGTAACCGGCATGAGATGTTGGAGATTGTACAAATGGCAGACTCAAAAGGAGAGACCCCAAGAGGATAACCAAAGCAAAACTTAAAAAGATTCTCCGAGCGGGTGATAAACGCCCTAGAATGGTATTTATTTTTTCAACAATTGATTTTAATAACATAGCTACATTGTACCACAAAAATCAGTTAAAGCTGTCACATATGACTAACGATTTCAAGACAGAGTTCTAAGGCCTTATCAAAAGCTTCTGCACCCCAATCGCGTTGGTCATAGTTATCAAGATCTGCCAAAGAATCTGCCGTAAACAACAACTCACCCCAAACTGCTCCGCGAAGCTGAGCTACTGCCGCAAGAGCTGCACACTCCATCTCCACAACTACGCAGCCTTCTTCCTTGCGATAAGCAACTTTTTCAGCTGTTTCTCGGTAAAATCCGTCTGTCGACCAAGTCATGACTTCCTCGTAAGGGATACCTAGTTGTTCCAAAACTTGTTCGATAGCAGAAATTGCTTGAACATGCACATCCATATAACGAGAAGGTGGTGCATAATGGTAGCTGGCTCCTTCATCGCGTAGGGCTCGAACTGGAACTAGAAAGGCATTTTCCTCTATATCGGCTAGGACACCACAGGTTCCAGTGGAAATGATTTTCTCCACACCGTAACCAATCAACCAATCCATGAACTGGGCTGCAGGGGCAGAACCAACAGGAGCCTGAGCCAGACACACTTCCTCACCCTTGTATCTCATGACATAAACAGGATAGGTTTTAGTGGCAGACACAAACTCCCCAAGGCACTTTGCTCCCACTTCCTGAGCAAAGCGGTCAATCTCCTCCTCCAAAAATGCATAGATGCACTTCTTTGGCAACTGTAAATCCAAGCCTTCATGATTGGGCATAATGACTGCCTGAGGATTATCATCAAACTCTAAAATAGGAATGACGTGTTTTTGAATCATAGAGCACCTCCTCTAAATTTTTACTATTATATCAAAAGCTAAACGAAAGTCAAGACGGGAGGCTAAGTCAAATCAGAAAAACCTACCTTAAGTAGGAAACAACAATTAAATGCTTTTTTCGTCATAATAAAATTGCTATAGCTTAGGAATTAGTTTATAATAGATTGAATTTAAAAAAGGGAGAAATCTTATGAAATTCTATTCATATGACTATGTTCTCAGTCAGATTAGTCAACAGAATTGGACCATGATTATTGTGTCGACATTCTTAGTGATTGTGACTGGATTCTTTGCATTTAAGGCTTTCAAAGATAAAAGAGGGAGTAAGTTCCGTGAATTATCGCTCATTTCTATTTTGACGTTAATTGCTTTTGTATTGATTAGCATTACGAATTTTCAAAACAGCCAATCCAATGATAATCAATTTCGTAGTTCCTTACACTTCATCGAGATTGTATCAAAAGAGTTAGGTGTTGATAAAAAAGATATTTATGTCAATACTTCAGCTACTACTGATGGAGCTATTATTAAGGTTGGCGACAATTTTTATCGCGCCATTAGCGGGACTGACCAAGATAGCTATTTACTTGAAAAAATGGACTTATATAAAACAGATGTAGAACTGGTGGAGGTTGAAAAATGATAAGCTTTTTTGCTACAATTGCAATTAAATTGGCCTGGGGGCTTCTTTCTCTTGTTTTTGTTATTAACGTAACAGGAAAAGGAAATTTAGCGCCAAGTTCTGCAGTAGACCAAATACAGAACTTTGTTCTCGGGGGTATTATCGGCGGGGTCATCTACAATAGCTCGATTACCATCCTTCAATATGTCGTCATCCTCATCATCTGGACGATTTTGATTCTGTCACTCAAATGGCTTAATACCAATGTTTACTTCATCAAACATCTGATTGATGGAAAACCAACTATTATCATAAAAAACGGAAAATTAGATCCAGAAGCTTGTCGCTCAAAAGGCCTTTCTGCTTCTGACGTCGCTCTTAAGTTGCGCTCTCAAGGGGTCTTCCAATCGAAAGAAGTCAAAAGAGCCGTCATCGAACAAAATGGCCAACTCATAATCGTTCGAATGGGAGATGAAAATCCCAAATACCCAATCATTACAGATGGTGTAGTCCAAGTAGAAATCTTAGAGACCATCGGTAAATCAGAGGAGTGGCTAACTGAGAAATTGAAAGAAGAAGGTTTCGAAGAAGTCTCAAATATCTTTATTGCTGAATATGATAAAGGTCAATTGAATGTTGTAACCTATTAAAAAAATAAACTGATGCCTTTCGTATCAGTTTTTTGCTTTTTAGCATAAAAGGGTATATACTTAAATTAATATCTAATGTAATTTAGATAATACAAAAAATTAACGGAGGTATCCCCCATGTCAATCGAAGAAAAATTCAACCAAGCTAAAGGTTCTGTTAAAGAAGGTTTTGGTAAACTAACTGGCGATACAAAAACTCAAACAGAAGGAGCTGCAGAAAAGGTAGCTTCAAAAGCTAAAGAAGTTGCTGAAGATGCAAAAGAAGCTGTCGAAGGTGCAGTATCTGGCGTAAAAAACATCTTTAAAAAAGACGGAGAATAATTCTTTCTCGTCCTAATAACATAAGAAAATCTCCCTTCTCTTTCGAGAAAGGAGATTTTCTTTTATGGTCGTCCACCAGGACCTCCATTCCCTTGAGGGCCACCGCCAGGTGCTTCTCCGCCTCCATGCATAGAGTTGACAATCTCAGTTTGTTTTTCACCGTTGATGTAGATATCTCCACCTGTGTGGGTCGCTGTCCCATCAAAGTCAAAACCAGTTTGACCAGTCATTTTGATGGTTCCCCCATTAACTGTAATGTTCCCGTTTGAGTCAATTGGATCCGTGTCCCCCTGACCAACTTCAACCGTCAAATTCCCACCATTCATAGTAAAGAAGATTTCACTTTGTTGGGCGTTTTTGTTGGCCGCATTGACACCATCATCTGTTGAGTATATGGTGATGTCTCCACCGTTGATAGTGATTGATTTACCTTCAAGTCCTTCTGTAGAATTCTTAACGGTATAGGTACCACTATCAATAACCAAATCACCTGATGCGTGGATACCATCGTCCCCTGCAGTAACAGTGATGGTATTATCAGAGAGATACATGGTTCCTACAGATGTGTCCTCATCATTGTCGACCTTAACTCCGTCTTCCTTGGCATCGATAGTCATGGTTGTACCGGTAATGTTGAGTTCATCATTGACATTAAAGGCATCTCCAACTGCTGTGATGTTGTAAGTTCCGCCTGTGATGTGAAGTGTATCGTTTGCTTTAATACCATTGTTTTTCTTACCATCTACATTGAGAGTTCCTTTACCGTTGATGGTCAAGTCCACTTTAGAGAAGAGCGCTGCATCCGCTTTTTCGTCACTATTAGTTGCTGAATCTGATAGGCTATTAGTTGTGCCATCTGCTAGAGTTAGGTAAACATGACCGGCTGATGTTGCAGATATAGCAGCATTGGTATTGGTCATGGTCACACCCTTTAGAACAATATGTACATCATCAGTCTTTTCGGCTTCAATCTTGATTTGAACTCCGTCGGATTGACCAGATATGACATAGGTTCCTGCCTTGGAGATTGTAACGGTAGATCCTGATACGGCAACTCCATCACCTGATACCTTCGCTGTTGATTCTGACAAGGTTACAGTTGCTGCTGTCTTTTCATCATAAGAAGTATCATAGTCCTTGTCTGTAAAATAGCTAGTTTTCTTAGCTTCTGTAGTTGATGTCGTTTTCGTTGTCGCAGTATTGCTAGCTGTTGTATTTGAAGTTGACTGGGTACAAGCTGTTACTAGTGCTAGAGTTGCTATACTCGTTAATAAGAATGTCCATTTTTTTGCTTTCATGCTCGTTTCCTCGACTTTCATTTTACATGCTCTTAGTCTACGTGACTTTCCTAAAATAAGCCTAAACTTTTTCTGAAAGTTTTCTTAAGTTTAGTTTCAATTAAGTTAAATTTAACAAAAGTTTTAGATAAACTCTTTAAAATCCTAGACAAACAAGCTCGTCCTTGTTTAAAAATAGTATAACCTAAGATTAGAGGAGAAGGACTTATGAAACCAATCGAAACAACTTTTAAACGGATTGAAACCAAATATGTTGTCTCCAAAAAAATATTAGACAAACTGGTTCAGGATTTAAAGAAATATTTGGTAGAAGACGACTATCCAATTTCAACAATATCAAATATCTACTTTGATACAGAAGACTTTGATATTCTCCAAGATGAGCATCTTGGCGACAAACGAAAAGAAAAGGTACGGATGCGGACCTATCTCAGCCAAGCTAAAATAGATAGTCAAGTTTTTTTAGAAATCAAAACTAAGGACCAAGAAGGGATTGGTCGCAAGTACCGACTGCTCTCAACTCCTAGTTCCATCATCAATTTCATAACCAAAGGGCACTTGGATGCTAGCATTACTGATACAGTCGTCATTGAAAAAGTGAAAAAACTTCAGCATGATTACAAACTCGCTATCAAGCCTCGTATGTACATCTACTACGATCGTTATTCATTAAAGGAAAAGAAATCTATCGAGGGCTGCCACTATAACAAAATCCGTATCACAATTGACCAAAATCTAGTCTATAGAGATGAAACTGTCAGTCTCTTCGCAGGAAATCACGGGGCTCCTCTCTTAGATAGCAACACTGTGATTATGGAAATCAAGGCCCCTGGAAACAAGCCCCAGTGGTTGCAGGACATCCTCGACAAGTATGATTTGATGGAGCACAAATTTTCAAAATACAGTTGTGCATACCATAAATCTCAAGGACTTCCTTATGCTCCTCGCCCCAATATAGAAAGATCAGGTACTGCTTATGCTTAATCTATTTAATTCCATTTTCAATAACACCACTGCAAGTGCAGATCCCTTTCAACTACTGTTAGCACTTCTAGTCAGTCTAGTCCTCGGTTTGGCTCTCACTTGGACTTACAAATATAGAACCCTCTACACCAGAGAATTCGCTATCAGCTTGACTCTGCTTCCCTGCCTTATGACCTTGGTTATTTTTCTGGTCAATGGAAGCTTGGGTACTTCGATTGCTGTAGCTGGAACCTTTAGTTTGATCCGTTTCCGTTCTGCAACGAGTGGTTCAAGAGAACTGATTGCGATTTTCCTAGCCATGATTATCGGTCTAGCTTGTGGAACAGGCTATCTCTTCTTGGCTATTCTCTTCACCCTCTTTATCTTGGGTGTTTGGTTCCTTTTGGAAAATCAACAGGTCAAAACTGACAATCAACGCCGTAGACTTTTAACAATCACGGTAACTAATCAAGAGAAGATTCAAGATGCTATCCAATCATCTCTTGACCAATTCTGCTCAGAAATTGACATGATTACAATCAATAGCACCAATGCAGGGGACAACCTTAGCATTGTCTATGAAGTCGAGCTAAAAACAGAGGTCGATGATTTCCAAGTGACTAGCTATCTTACACAAAATATTGATCAATGCGATGTGGCATTGACTAAAAAAGCTAAAAAGAGAAAAAATCTCTAACAAAAAAGAACAGCATTTCGCTGTTCTTTTAATTTTCTTTAACTGGAATCTCTTTGATAACTCGTGCTGGATTTCCTGCTAGAACTACGTTGTCACCAAAGGATTTTGTAATGACCGCTCCTGCTCCTGCAACGACATTATCCCCTAAAGTAACACCCGGTAGGACAATGACACCACCACCTGCCCAAAAGTTCTTACCAATCCTGATGGGTTTGCCAAATTCTAGTCCCGAGTTTCGTTCATCGGGATCCAGCGGATGAAGAGGTGTTAAAAATTGACAATTGGGACCAATCATGGCATTGTCGCCAATCGTGATCGGACACACATCCAACATGGTCAAATTCCAATTGGAATAAAAATTTTCTCCGAGATGGATATTGACTCCATAATCTACCACCAATCGAGGATTGACATAAAGGTTTTCTCCGGTAGACCCAAACCAACCTTTAATTATTTCCATGCCTTTTACCGGGTCGACTTCTTCATTAAAAGCAGCTTGCTTTTGTCGTGCTGTTTGTGCTAGAGCACGAAGTTCTGGATCGAACGGGCGATAGGGTTCTCCCGCGATCATTTTTTGATATTCACTTTTCATGTTTTAATTTCCTTGCTTTTTTAGATGATTGTAGCATAGTTCTATCTTTAGTACAAGCATCAAAAAAACTAGTGCATCGCACGATGCACTAGTTTCTTATTAGAAAGTTGACTTTTATCAATACTTTACAGACTTGATTAGTCTTCTTTCTTTTTACGAGCCACAAGCCAGAATCCACTCAAGACACCTAGTAAGCCTAGAGCAGCAAGGCTGGCATTGTCCTCAGCACCAGTGTTTGGCAATTGAGGAGCCGTCTTAACTGTTTCTTCGACTACAGGAGCTGGTTTAACAGGAGTTTCTGGAACTTCTGGTTTCTCTGGTTCTGGATCTGGAGTTGGCTCTGGATATGGAGTCGGCTCTGGATCTGGAGTTGGTTCTGGATCTGGAGTTGGTTCTGGATCTGGAGTTGGTTCTGGATCTGGAGTCGGCTCTGGATCTGGAGTTGGCTCTGGATCTGGAGTTGGTTCTGGATCTGGAGTCGGCTCTGGATCTGGAATTGGTTCTGGATCTGGAGTTGGCTCTGGATCTGGGGTTGGCTCTGGATCTGGAGTTGGTTCTGGATCTGGAGTTGGTTCTGGATCTGGAGTCGGCTCTGGATCTGGAGTTGGTTCTGGATCTGGAGTTGACTCTGGATCTGGAGTCGGCTCTGGATCTGGAGTTGGTTCTGGATCTGGAGTTGGTTCTGGATCTGGAGTTGGTTCTGGATCTGGAGTCGGCTCTGGATCTGGAATTGGCTCTGGATCTGGAGTTGGTTCTGGATCTGGGGTCTTCACTTTTTCGTAGATATGTTCAGTATCTCCGTTTGGAAGTTTCTTAGTCTCTACGAAGTGGTAGCCTGGGATTTCTGCTTTTTCTTGTTCACCATCAACTGTAGGATATCCTGGGATTTCTTTTCCTTCTTTATCCTTGAATGATGTCTTAACTTGTTCGTAGACGTGCTCGGTATCTCCATTTGGAAGTTTCTTCGTTTCTACGAAGCGGTAGCCTGGGATTTCTGCTTTTTCTTGTTCACCATCAACTGTAGGATATCCTGGGATTTCTTTTCCTTCTTTATCCTTGAATGATGTCTTAACTTGTTCGTAGATGTGCTCGGTATCTCCATTTGGAAGTTTCTTCGTTTCTACGAAGCGGTAGCCTGGGATTTCTGCTTTTTCTTGTTCACCATCAACTGTAGGATATCCTGGGATTTCTTTTCCTTCTTTATCCTTGAATGATGTCTTAACTTGTTCGTAGACATGCTCGGTATCTCCGTTTGGAAGTTTCTTAGTCTCTACGAAGCGGTAACCTGGGATAGCTTTCTTCGGTTGTTCGCCATCTTCACTTGGATATCCTGGAATTGAATTGCCTTCTTTATCCTTGAATGATGTCTTAACTTGTTCGTAGACATGCTCGGTATCTCCGTTCGGAAGTTTCTTCGTTTCTACGAAGCGGTAGCCTGGGATTTCTGCTTTTTCTTGTTCACCATCAACTGTAGGATATCCTGGGATTTCTTTTCCTTCTTTATCCTTGAATGATGTCTTAACTTGTTCGTAGACGTGCTCTGTATCTCCGTTTGGAAGTTTCTTAGTCTCTACGAAGCGGTAGCCTGGAATATCTTTCTTCGGTTGTTCGCCATCTTCACTTGGATATCCTGGGATTTCTTTTCCTTCTTTATCCTTGAATGATGTCCTAACTTGTTCGTAGACATGCTCGGTATCTCCGTTTGGAAGTTTCTTAGTCTCTACGAAGCGGTAACCTGGGATAGCTTTCTTCGGTTGTTCGCCATCTTCACTTGGATATCCTGGGATTTCTTTTCCTTCTTTATCCTTGAATGATGTCTTAACTTGTTCGTAGACATGTTCGGTATCTCCGTTTGGAAGTTTCTTAGTCTCTACGAAGCGGTAACCTGGGATAGCTTTCTTCGGTTGTTCGCCATCTTCACTTGGATATCCTGGAATTGAATTGCCTTCTTTATCTACAAATGTAGTAACCGGTGTTACTGTTGGTGTATATGTTGCAGAAGCTTTTGTTCCGTTCATATCTTCACGAACAACTGTAACAGATGGAGCTGTTCCTGTAAATTCAGGTGCTGGTTTAAAGGTTACTGTTCCATCTGCTACTACAGTGTATGTACCAACACCTGGAATAGTCTTAATTGTTGAACCATCGTCAAATGTTGCTGGAACATCATCATTCATTGGAACACGACTGTCGCCTTCTTTGAATGTTGGTTTGCCAGACTGTTCTTGACCTTTTGGTCCAATAGTTGTAGCTGATTCACCTGTTGGAGTTACTGGGGTCACAGTTGGGGTGTACTTAGCTGTGACTGGTGTACCGTTCTTGTCTACACGTTTTACAGTCACGCCTGTTCCTGTTCCAGTAAATGATTTTTCTGGCGCGAAGGTTACTGTTCCATCTGGTGCGACTGTGTATGTTCCTTCGCCATCTACTGTCTTAGTAGTTGAGCCATCTTCGAAGGTAGCTGGGTTATCCTCATCGATTGGAACATTTGGATCGCCTTCAGTAAAGGTTGGTTTACCTGTTTGAGAGGTACCTTGGATATCTGTCGATGTTGCATCTTCAGAAGTTGGGACAACTGGAGTAATCTTAGGTGTGTAAGTTGTTTCTACTGTTGTACCATTTGTATCAGCTGCTTGAACCTTAACTGCGACAACATCACCTGAATATGATTTATCCCTTGGGGTGAAGGTTACAACACCTGTTTCCTTATCAACTGTGAAAGTACCAACAACCTTGCCTGCTGGTGATTTAGCATCTACAGATGTAGCTGGTTGACCAGTTTCATCAAGAAGAGTAATAGTATCCTTGTCGATTGGTGCGACTGGGTCACCTTCAGTGAAGGTAACTGTTCCAGTTTGAACAAGACCTTGAGGGCCAGTTGATTCTGCTGGTGTAGCAGTTGGAGTCACCGGTATTACTGTTGGGGTGTAAGTTGCAGATGCTTTGGTTCCATTCTTATCTTCACGAACAACCGTTACGGCCGGTGCTTTACCTTTGAATGATTTCTCTGGCACGAATGTAACTGTTCCATCTGCTGCTACTGTATATGTCCCGACTCCATCAACTGTCTTGGTAGTTGAACCATCGTCGAAAGTAGCTGGAACGTCATCGTTCATTGGCAC
>NZ_JASHFI010000019.1:0-11345 GCF_047460875.1 Streptococcus infantis
ATTGCTAAATTCATCTGCACAAAAGTCTTTTAGAAATTGATTCCATTGGCAGGCTGAATTATCATACTTGGCGTAGTCTGACTCTCTATAGTATATTTTAATCATATCTTGGATTGTAAAATTTATGTTGTTGTCCCGTTTTACTTTTCGCCAAGCTGTTGCCATATCAGCATTAAATTTAAACGGATTAACACCTGTTACAGCTGAAAAATAATCACGAAATTTCTGATTAAAGGAAAACCCACATTCAAGTAATGATGTATTTAGGGTTATTATTTCGGTTTGATTTTTGTTTCTTTTCCTCAAAAATTTTTCTACTCTATTTCCCTTAAAATATTGTTCTATAATATGATTTAATTCTTTTTTTGTACATCTGTATTCTAATCCAAGGTGCTTACAAATTTGTGAAAGCTCTTCTCGATACCAGTAGTATCTGTTAAATTCTTCAAATGATTTTATATCTCTAAAATCAGGTCTATTTTCTTCCAAATGCTCACCTCTACAACTCCAAGTTTATCTTATTATACTACATATAACCATGCCACATAAAGGTATAACAGAAAATATTACAATCTTGTAATTACTGTAAGTTCCTCGCACTATATTAATCTTTCTTGTTAGCAAGAAAATTTTCTAAAAAAATAATAATTTCTTGTTTGTCTTCTTCAGTTAGTTCATACTCTCTTAATAAACTAACGATTTCTTCTAGCCCATCATCGCGACCTTTTAAAATTTCAAAAGATGTACCAAAAATTTCAGCTAGCTTTTCTACTGTTTCATCTTTTGGATTTCTTCCCCCGTTTTCCCACCTAGCGTACTGGGCTTGAGCTACACCTAGTTTTTCAGCAACTTCTAATTGAGTAAGTCCTGCATCTAGTCGGGCTTTTTATATTGTCTTTTACTCTTATAGAGCAAGATCCATTGTCATTTTTTTGAAAATAAACGTTGCCACCAGCTTTGTTTTGTTTCTAAAAGTAATGTTTCATTTTTGATAGTCAGTGCTCCAATAAGCTGGAGTTGATTGTTATTAGTCTCTAACATTTCAGCAATTTGTTTATCTTTTTGCTCAATTTGAGAAACATAAAAGTTACGTTCAGTCTCAAAATCAGCACGAATTTGCTCAATTTGCTCCTGCAATACAGTTTCTACACGATTGCTAGCATCATCTACATTGCTAGCATCTGTATAGCTCTCTTCTACAATACAGCGATCGACTATGTATTGTGTAATTGTTTTGTTCTCATTTTTAGCTAGTTCTACAAGTTTCTCCTTTTGTTCTTTTGAAACTCTCACACTGATTTGAACGCTCATTTTTTCTCCTAGCTGTTTTTATTTGCTACACAAATATAGCACTATGTATAGATACATTGTAGCACATTCTATACAATTCTACACACATAATTTCATGAAAATGCTTAAATAAGCAGCAAAAAAAGCAGTTTAATGCTGCTTTTAAAAATTGATTATTGTTTTCCTTCCTTCCCTTGTTTATCTGACCATAGATTCATAGCAGCTTCAAACTCTGGGCTGATTTTTACATCATCAGGGTTAGGCAAAGGCTCGTATGAAGGGCCATAGGTATCATCATGTAGCTTCCTAGCATCTGCTAATGAAGTTACATGATTATCTGACCATTCCTGCAATGTTGTCACAATATAATTAAGTGAGCTAGCTCCATTCTGAAGATACAAATTGTAAGCATACTCAAGTAATTGCTCCCTACATTCTTCAGAGAACTTTAGAATTGCTGCTACAATAGACTCTTTTACAGAATTGGTTACATTTGGAAACTTATTAAAAAAATCTGTGTATTGCTCTAATAACTCTACATTTTCTTTCTGATTTTCAATCAAATTCTGATCAGATTTAAACGTATCTCTGATTTTTTTAGCTTTAGCGATTGCTTTGCTTGCTTGTTCTCTATCAAGCAGTTGAGGATCTTTAAGTTGACTCAATAAGACAACATCTTCTTTACTTGTAAGATTTAACTTGCTTAGCTGAACATAAAAATCATGCATAAGACTAATCTGTTTCTCAGTTGAAGGTAATTTAACTTTCTCTTGTGACCAATAAAGATTAATTCCAACAATACGTCTGCTTTCTTTAATGGGTTCCATTTTTACATCTAGATCAGTATCTTTATTAATGCTCACAATCGCTGGAATTAAATGTTTAGTTTTAATAGCATTAAATCGTTCCATACTCTTTCCATTAGCTTTAAAAAGTCCTCTTAATTCTTCTAAACTGAGGCTGAGTTTTTTCTTATCTTGAGCAGTTGCAATTAATAAATGCTCGTACAAACTTTGGCCCCTTGAGTTAAGTTTTGAGAAAGTAGCAAGATTATAAATTAATGGATTATCCTCTTTCGAACGTAAAAGATCAATGATAGGAGTTAAACGTTCCTTACCAATCGGGGTAGAATTGAAAGTAAGATGATACATCCCTCGATTATATGAATAGTCACTAAAAATCAAAATTCCTTTAGCTTTCCCATTCTGAGGATTTGAAACCATTTCTTCATCCATCATCAAAAGACTATTTTCGGCAATTGTTTTTAAATCTTTTAAAATTCTTCTAGTATCATATTTTTGATAATTTTGATTATTTAAAAACTTCCTCAAATCGGTTAATGAAAACTCTGATTCAGCAAAATCATCTTCAATATTTGCATTAAGTAATGCAAATGAGAATAGTACATTTTGAGAAGAATTCATCTTATTGGCAAGATTAGTGATCAATAAACTCCGACTCTTAGCAAGTTCTGATCTTTCTATATTTGATAACTTCCAGACTTCCTCGTTATCATTATGTATCTGTTTTACTTCTTTAGCAGTTGTTTTTTCTGACATTTGTGCCCTCATTTTATTGTTAAATATATTATAGCACTTTTTTTCGCTAAAAACAACCATTCTTAATTTCGGTGTGACATAGTTGCGTTTTTCTTATATAATGTTTTTAATAGCGAAATGACGAACACAAAAATTAAACCCCGCATTTTCGTTTACTTTACCCCGCATTTTCGTTTACTTTACCCCGCATTTTCGTTTACTTTACCCCGCATTTTCGTTTACTTTACCCCGCATTTTCGTTTACTTTAATAAATAGAATCCCTCTGTTATAGGGTTTTTAGCCCCTTAAATCCCTTCCTACTATTACTATTACTATTACATACTGAGGAGGAGAAAAGAATAAAGGTTCCCCTAATTTATCTAACGATCTAAATCAAAATCTTGCCACAAACCTCCTTCAATTTCAGCTTCTTGACGTTCATAGATTTTATCTGAGATCTCATTTTTTTCCTCTTCAGATAAATATCTTTCAAACTCTGATTTAAAGCGTTTATAAGTATCAGCTTCTTCCTTAGCCTTGAAATACTTATCCCAAGCATTTCGATTCTCTTTTTCCAATTTAGTTTTCTCTTTTTGGAATTCTGCTTTCAGTTCTTTGATTACGTTCTTTAAAGATGAAATTGTAGAATGTAACTTTTTAATGAACCCTAATTGAAGAATAGACTCTTTAAAATCGTTCAACAAATTCGACAATGGGCTATAGTTCGCCTTCATGGCTATTCTATCAAACTCATCTTCAGGAACAATCACAACACGTTCACGGTTATTAAATAGCCCTCGCTCTTTGATTTCAAATTGACTTTTATCTACTTCAGTTTCACTGATCATTTTAAGACGCAACATAGCATTGATAGTTTCATCTTCTAATTTTGCTTTATCCAACTCTTCAGACATGTTTGCGACCTTATTCTTCAAGTGCTGCAGCTCCCTCTCTTCTTGCTGCTTCTGTAATTCAATTTGTCGCATAGTTTCTTTATATTCTCGCATATCCTTAATATCGTTCGTCTTACCTAACTTGCGTTCGATGTTAAGGTTTTTCATAAAGTATTGAATCCTATCAATTTCATGATCACGAAATTGTTTAAGTTGGCCACGGCCTTTTTCTTTAAATCCTTCCTGGAGAAGAGCTTTTGAAAAAGATGGTTGTTTCGAAAGACCATTTTTATATCCATCAGCAATAGGAACAACGTTAAAATGAGCGTGAGGAGCTCCATCTTCGTCTAAATGGACAACTGCATTATAGATGACTAAATGATCGTGCCGTTCATTAAAATCTCTTACGTAGCTTGCTAGAGCCTCTCCCACCTTTCTTTTTTTATTGAAATCCATTTTTTCCCAGTCAGATTTATTACCTACTGAGACTACAAATTCACGTTGCAGATCTAATGTCTTTGATTTTTTAACGTGTTTGTAGTAGTCTTCAATTTTTCTATCCTTCCTCCGTTGCTTTGAATTATAAGTATTTAAAGCATCGTCAAATTCATCGTGATAGACTTCTTTTATGTCACGTTTAATAATCGTGATATTTTCGTGGGACAATGCACGATTAATATGCTTGTGTTCATTACTCTTAAATTCTTCTTCGCTCAGATCTCTGTTATTATGACGTATATTTGTCATGCCAGTTTTTGTTTTGAAAGAAATGGTCATTTGATTCATTAGTATGTTTCCTCTCTTACTATTGTGATAGTAGTATGCCACAAAAAGCAAAATATAATAAAAATTTTTTAAAATTTCCGTTAAAAACGTAATTAACAAATTTATTTGAGTATTTGTTTTTTTAAAAAATGGACTTATATAGTGACCATCTTTTCAGAATTTATGGAACGCTATATAAGTCCATCTTTTCAGAATTTATGGACTACTATATAAGTCCATCTTTTCAGAATTCATGGATTACTATATAAGTCCATCTTTTCAGAATTCATGGATTACTATATAAGTCCATCTTTTTAAAATTCATGGAACACTATATAAGTCCATGATTTTTAAATCTATGGATTTCTATAGAGTTTTAGTAGCTTAAAGAGAAACATTTAGCCCAAAATGTTGGGCTACGGCGTGGGGCTATCGCTATTCCACGCCAACTATTGTCGATATGTAATCAGTTGTAAATAAAAGTATCTATCTCGGATCAAGCAGAGTTTCTGTTACTCTTTGTCAAAGAGTAACGTTTTTGTAGTTTTGACATTGCTGCGCAACGTACAAAACTAAAACGCTCTGCCGAGGGCTCAAGAGGGGGGGAACTCTGGTACACATTTGCTCCATAGTTTGGACTATACTCCACTCCTAAATAAAAACAGCAATTTCAAATAAGATTGTTTAGATGGAAATAATGGAGTGTTAAAAAAAGAAAAAACAATCGGATATTGATTGTTTGAGAATACAGAAAAAAGCTGAGAAATTCATCTCAACTTTCGTTGTTATAGTCAAAGCGAATGACTTGCTCCGTTGCGTCTACATACGCGTGGACTCCAAAAGGAACAATCGCTCTTGGTGCGGCATGGCCAACATTCAGATTATAGATAATCGGGATATTGTTGTCAATGATATTCAATAGTGCCTCTTTATAGTCGTCATAGAAGGTTTCATCCATGGGGTCCCGAGCGCCTACGAGGAATTTGTATCGATAAGAAATAGATTTAAAAATTTCGCTGTTATTTTGTACATTTAACTTGACGGTGACATCTCTCTATTGTGAGTTATTAGTGGTACAGTTTTCAACCGTTTTAATTATAAAAAAGTGGTGCATTTTTAAATTGGCACAAACAGGTAACGGTTATTGCAGGTGTATTTCTTATCTATGGGTTTAACATGGATTTTATCATTAAAATCATGAGTATTGTCCGAGAGTGATTGGTCTTGCGTATGGTTAACCCTAAAGTTATGGAAATAAGACTTAGAAGCAAACTTAAGAGTGTGTTGATAGTGCATTATCTTAAAATTTTGTATAATAGGAATTGAAGTTAAATTAGATGCTAAAAATTTGTAATTAAGAAGGAGGGATTCGTCATGTTGGTATTCCAAATGCGTAATGTAGATAAAACATCTATTGTTTTGAAACAGACTAAAAACAGTGATTACGCAGATAAATAAATACGTTAGATTAATTCCTACCAGTAACTAATCTTATGACTTTTTAAACAGACTAAAAACAGTGATTACGCAGATAAATAAATACGTTAGATTAATTCCTACCAGTAACTAATCTTATGACTTTTTAAACAGATAACTAAAATTACAAACAAATCGTTTAACTTCTGTATTTATTTATAGATGTAATCACTTCAGGAGTGATTACATGAACAAAAATATAAAATATTCTCAAAACTTTTTAACGAGTGAAAAAGTACTCAACCAAATAATAAAACAATTGAATTTAAAAGAAACCGATACCGTTTACGAAATTGGAACAGGTAAAGGGCATTTAACGACGAAACTGGCTAAAATAAGTAAACAGGTAACGTCTATTGAATTAGACAGTCATCTATTCAACTTATCGTCAGAAAAATTAAAACTGAACATTCGTGTCACTTTAATTCACCAAGATATTCTACAGTTTCAATTCCCTAACAAACAGAGGTATAAAATTGTTGGGAATATTCCTTACCATTTAAGCACACAAATTATTAAAAAAGTGGTTTTTGAAAGCCATGCGTCTGACATCTATCTGATTGTTGAAGAAGGATTCTACAAGCGTACCTTGGATATTCACCGAACACTAGGGTTGCTCTTGCACACTCAAGTCTCGATTCAGCAATTGCTTAAGCTGCCAGCGGAATGCTTTCATCCTAAACCAAAAGTAAACAGTGTCTTAATAAAACTTACCCGCCATACCACAGATGTTCCAGATAAATATTGGAAGCTATATACGTACTTTGTTTCAAAATGGGTCAATCGAGAATATCGTCAACTGTTTACTAAAAATCAGTTTCATCAAGCAATGAAACACGCCAAAGTAAACAATTTAAGTACCGTTACTTATGAGCAAGTATTGTCTATTTTTAATAGTTATCTATTATTTAACGGGAGGAAATAATTCTATGAGTCGCTTTTGTAAATTTGAAAAGTTACACGTTACTAAAGGGAATGTAGATAAATTATTAGGTATACTACTGACAGCTTCCAAGGAGCTAAAGAGGTCCCTAGCGCCTACGGGGAATTTGTATCGATAAGGAATAGATTTAAAAATTTCGCTGTTATTTTGTACAATAAGGATAAATTTGAATGGTACCATAAACGACCGTTTATGGTACCTTTTCATTTTCCTGCTTTTTCTAAATGTTTTTTAAGTAAATCAAGTACCAAAATCCGTTCCTTTTTCATAGTTCCTATATAGTTATACTTAATGAGTTATGGTACATTTAAATTATAAAATTAAGGAGGTTTTTTTATGATTTTTGGCTATGCTCGAGTGAGTACGGATGATCAAAATCTAAGCCTTTTAGCGAATGAGGTAGAAAGATAGGATTGAGTCCGAGGTCCTTGAGACGTTGAATACCCAAGTCCACTTCGTGCTTGACAAAGTCTTCACCCATAGTCCCACTAGATAAACTTATAATACCAATAGTAGAAGCCATATATTATCCTCCTAGAAAAAATTGATGCTATTGTATCACAAAAGATGAGGGAAAACAACAAGAATTAGAGTCAGAAGAAGACTTTTAGATCAAGAAAGTAAGCAAAAAGCAACCGCTCGATGTGCTTACTTCACTTCATCTACAGTCAAGTATAGATTGTTTAAATAGGATTCTAAATAATCAAGATCCATATCCAGTGATTGATAGGAATGAAGTTTTTTAGGGAAAGAAAGATTTTCAATAATAAAAATAGAGACTTAATTTGAAGTCTCTATTTTTTTATTTTCTACAAATATCATCTATGGTTCTTGGATAGAGTATCCCTAACTCCTTATCTTCTTTTGGGGCTACCATTTGATAGTCAAGATAGAATGTCAAATGATTTCTAGGATCATTCTTATATTTCTCAAACTCTGACTTGTAATCATAGTCTGCATTCTTCAAATAAAACGCAAGTGATTTATAATATGGGTAAGAATGATTAAATTTTTCTAGATACTCCCAAATCTTTTTAATATTTATATTTTCAGCCCGAATAAAGGCATCAAGAATTTCAGAAACACCTCCACTATACCCAGGTCTTACCATAGCATCAATTAGCGTTCTCTCAATATTTGTGGTTTTGATAGGCTTTGAAAAGCCAATGAGGTCCTTAGTTATAACGCCTGTATTATGAGTGTTTTTTGAATTTAGAACGTGTACTTTATAAGATGTGCCGTCATAACTAAAAGAGTAAATCATATTGGTACGTCGCATTTTTTTTGAGAATGCATAGTCAATCCGTCCCTGAGATAGATTATTTCCGTCTCCTGAATAAGAACTTTTTGGGAATTGTTCTTTGTTAATATAGATATCTTTAGGGGCATTAATAGTCAAGTCATGGATATACATAGCACTGTAATGAGATAAAAAAGAATTAGATAGTAACGACAAAGCAATTTCGTAAGGAGAAACGTAGGTATAAGATGCTACATAACGATTTATATAATCACCTTTATATTCATTCATGATTTTTATGGATTTAAAAAGCTCGAGCTTATCAACGACAATCTCGATAAATTTATTCAATGTAGCCTTTGACTTAAGTTTCCCTGTGTTTTTACCTTCCTCGAACTCCTCTTTAAATTTTTTAATAATTGATATTATAGACGTTCTGTTTAAAATATTTCCAAAATTCATTTGGGCTTCTAATACAATTTCGTCAGAATATTTTATAAAACCATAGATGTCTTTTTTTATATCATATTTTTTTAAAATCTTTTCAATTTCATAATCTGTAAGTGCCATCTAAGCAAACTCCTGAGTTATTTTTTTATAAATAATATTTTCTATAAGGTATGGTATATATACCATACCTTAACTTAATTTTTAATTTATAACCTTAAGCTATGGTATATATACCATAGCTTAATTATACAATAAAAAAATTTAAAAACAAGAGGATTTCCATATATTGTCTATTCGATAATGATATAATTAGAGTAGAATACAGTATTTTATAGGGGATACTTATGACGCCAGATGAAATTAGAAATACCATTTTAAAAGCAATTTACTCAGATAGTGACCTGAAGGAAAATTTAGTTCTAAAAGGTGGCAATGCTTTAAAACTTTATAACATAACTGATCGCTCATCTCAGGATTTAGATTTTTCAATCAAAGAATCTATAAGATATGAAAAAGAGAACGAAGGGAAAAAATTACAAGATTTAATTTCAGATGCCTTTCAGCAAGTTGGTTTTTTAGTTGTTGGATTTGAGTTCATTGAAAAGCCTAAAAAAAGGAAAGAAGACTTGCCTCCATTTTGGGGAGGATATAAGATTTCTTTTGCGATAGTCGATACAGAAAAGTATCAAGATAAAATAGAGCTACAGGATCCTGATAAAATGAAGGAGCTAAGTAAATACGGAGAAAATTTAGAAAACAATAGTAAAAAGATAGAAATAGATTTGAGCTATGATGAGTATGTTGCTGATAAAAAAAGTTATGATTTAGAAGGGACAACTATTTATTTATATAGTCCACTAATGCTTGTCTATGAGAAAATAAGAGCATCCTGTCAGCAGCTCGAAGATTACAAGTTAGTCGGTAATAAAACACGTGCTCGAGATCTATACGATATCTATAAAATATTAACAAATCCGAAACAAGCTAATTTACGTGAAGCTGTACTTGATCAAGACAATTTTTATATATTAGAAAATATTTTTAAAGCGAAAGATGTCCCCCTTGAACTCATGTTAAAATTAGATAGTAAAGAGTCAGATTTAGCTGAAGATTATAAAACAAAAGTTATCCCTCAAATAGCTTCTAGTGAAACTGAAGACTTTGATTATATCTTTTTTTACAACAAAGACTTGTTCGAAAAACTATTTGAAGAATATCAAAATTATAAACAAGAATAATAAAGTTTTAATTCTGAAAAATATGTAGTATTTTTGTTACCTGAAATTGTTATCATCACAACTTTCCGAAAAATTGGTCTTTTTCGGAAAGTTGTATCAATAAAATTGCGTATGTCCTTGAGGCTCTAGGGTTTTTAGCGATAAGTTACTTGCGAAGATATCTGAAAAACGCTCAGAATTGTCATGTCAGCATCAAAAATGCGCATTTTCTGTATGAAAAAACGTAAATCGAAGTCAGTTATACAAAAATGACGTAGAGTTCTGCAAGTCTTACGCTTACAAATTGTTTAAGCAACTAAAATATAACCCCCACTTTCTAATTCCGAGAATACATTTGAAATAAAAAAGAATGCTGACAAATCAACATTCTTTTTTGGTTTTGTTTTAAGAAAAATAGATATTTTGTCTGTTTAGCTACCAAAATGCTACCAATAGACTTTTTTATTTCTATCGTCTTTAATACTTTATATTCCGTTCGACAAACTGGAATTTGATTATTTGGAAAATGTATTCATTAGTTCTCCGAAATAACTTGCCTTTCCTGTTGAAAAGTAGTTGTACCATGCTTCTATGGTTTCAGAAGAATATATTTCTAACTTTTCAAAGATATATTTTGCCCAAAGCAACGAACCAGCGGAACTTGCTGTTATTAAATTATCATCAGCTACAGCAGCGACATCTTTATAATATTGCTCTCCATTATAATTCGATGACATACCTGTTAAGAAAAACAAAGCATTACTTGTATGGTATTGTGTGTCTAATATTCCCACATTTGCAAGTCCCAAAGTTGCTCCGCAAATCGCTGCAACCAATACCCCTTTTTCTATTAAGCTTTTGGCTACTTCAAGAATAGCTGTCTGTTCTGTACTGCCCCAAGTATCTGCACCAATCAGCAACAATGCCGCTGCTTGATTTTCATCTAATTCATCTAATGTAATATCGGGAATCAAAGTCATACCACCAGCAGTTTTTATAGGCTTCCTAGAAGTAGCTACGGTACATAATTCATATTCTTGTTTTGGCAACATTTTTTGTAGTGTTAATCCTTGTAAAAAGTAGCCATTCTCCCAGTCTGCCATCGTATCTAGTAAATACATATAGATTTTCTTCATTTCTTACTTGTCTCCTTTAAAAATATTTTTATTGAATAATTGAAAGGCTTTTTCTGTAATGAAAAATAATATACCATATTTTTCTAAACCTTTTAGAACATATATTTAATATGGCTATCTCCTCGTCAAATTCAAATCTAGTGAATTATATATTCCTCTATTTTGTAGCTATATTCTTTTAGAAGTCCCCGTGAATAAATTTTTTTATTTTTTGAATCTCTAACTTCTTTCCAAAGGATAGCCGCAACTTTTAACTTGTTGGAGTAATGATTGCTAAATTCATCTGCACAAAAGTCTTTTAGAAATTGATTCCATTGGCAGGCTGAATTATCATACTTGGCGTAGTCTGACTCTCTATAGTATATTTTAATCATATCTTGGATTGTAAAATTTATG
>NZ_JASHFI010000020.1:0-10803 GCF_047460875.1 Streptococcus infantis
TTCCTGGTTCTACTGGTTTACCTGGTTTGCTTGGATCTTTTGGATCTGGCAAGTATGGTTTGTAGCCTGGTACATTAGGAACAACTGGTTGACCTGGTTTACTTGGATCTTTTGGATCATTTGGATACTTCACTTTTGGTGTTGATGGGAAGTTTGGATCGTCTGGTGTTCCTGGTTTTGGAACCAAGTTTCCAAGTGGTTTGTAGGTTACTGTATCTGTTGCTTCAGGATTTTCTGGAGTAACTGTCTTACCACCAGCTTCTGTCTTATCAGCGTAGTAACCTGGAATTACTGGAACAGATACCTTACCGTAAGTATGGCTCTTCTCATTCCATGTTGTAGTTCCAGAAGCTTTGTTTTCTTTACCAGTGAATGTGAAGTCGTCTTGGACATTGTCTCCTGGAGTCTTATCACCTGCTCCTTCAAACTTAACTGTTTGTTTAGTTGGTTTCTTCACATCATTTACGATTGGTACGTAGATGATTGGTGTGTCACGTGAAATACGATCTGGATCACTCTCGTCATTCGGCTCAATCGTTTTATCAACAATATTATAACCCCAAGCTTGTGGTTGTTCTTCCTTAATCTTATATCCAGTTGGAGCATCAGGAATCTTAGTTTCCGCTGCTTCTGTAGGATTGGATGGATTATTTTCATAAATCTTCGAAACTGAACCCGGGATGACATTTCCGGCTTCGTCCACTTGGATAATTTTTCCTAATGCTTTATAAGTAACCTTATCCGTAACTTCTGGTTGATCTGGAGTAACTGTCTTAGATCCAGCTTCTTTCTTATCGGCATAGTAATGTTCAACAACTGGAACTGTTTCTTTGCCATAAGTGTGATTAGGTTGATCCCATGTTGTTGTACCATTTTTTTGTTTACCAGTAAAGGTGAAGTTATCTTGAACCTTATCAGCTGGAGTAGCTGTTCCTGCTCCTTCAAACGTTACCGTTTGTTTAGTTGGTTTTGTAACTTTAGTTGTTTTTGGTACGTAGATAATTGGTGTGTCTTCACCTGGTTTATCAGGAGTGATTGGTGTTCCTGGAGGTACTAATTTACCTGGTTTAGTTGGATCTTTTGGATCTGGAAGATGTGGTTCATAACCTGGTACATCTGGAACAAGTGGTTGACCTGGTTTAGTTGGATCTTTTGGATCATTTGGATACTTCACTCCTGGTTTTGATGGGAAGTTTGGATCGTTTGGTGTCTCTGGTTTTGGAACCAATTTTCCAAGTGGTCTGTAAGTTACAGTTTCTTCGAGATTTTCTTGAGTGACTGTCTTAGAAGCAACACTTCCTTTATCAGCGTAGTAACCTGTCAATCCTGGTGTTGGAACTGCATCATAGTTAGTCTTATTAGCTGTCCATGTTGCATCAGGGTTAAGAACTTTACCTGTCACCTTATCAACATTTAAGGTACGTGTCCATTGTGCATTTTGAACATTGTCAGCTGGGGCAGTTGCATTACCGTCTGATACCACATAATGAACAGTTGATGTTACATCTTTCTTCCATTGATCTGTCTCAGGGTATTTAGGACTCTTTGGATCTTTTGGATTGATTGGATCTGTTGGTTTATGTGGATTATTTGGTCCAACTGGAGTTACATCGTGTTCTAGTCTAACTACGAATTCTTGTTCAATGTTTTCATCATCATCAAATTTCTTTTGATCTTCAGAGGCCTTTTTGAATCCATCGTCTACAAGTTTGTAACCTTTATTAACAAAATCAGCAATCTTAGCATCCGTTGAGTAGTTAATGGCTTCATCCGATTTACCAGAAACTTGATCTTTTGCTAACTCCTTATTATTAGCACTTGTATCAATGTATTTAATAATAGCTGATTGCATTGGTCGCTTATAGACAACGACTGTTTCGTATGTACCCAAATCAGACTTAGCTACAATATTGCGCCAATAAGTTTCTGAAACGGTACGTTTACCTGCTTGAGCTTCAATAAGCGTATCTGGTGCTTTGCTTGAATCATATGAAACAGAAACTGAATCAGCTTTAGCCCCAACTTCTAATCCTGGAACATTCGTAAAGAAAAGCGTTGGCGCTCATTAAAATGAAATTTCATTTTATCCTCCTTAATTTTTTGTAAATGTTTACAATTATTAGTATATCACTATGAGTTAATATTTCAAGAATTTATATTGTTTTTTGAAAAAAATTTTATTTTTCTTTTTTAAAAAACAATATAAATTCTTGATATTAGTAATGGCATTTGAGTTCCAGAGTTCTGATTTAGATTTTTTTTGTCTCATGAAGCCGATTATATTAATCTAATTTTCGTCAAGAGTTATAATAACTTTACATTTTTATTATCTATAAATATTCATATGTTTCAATCAAAAATTTTTTAATATGACGACTCACATTACATAACCAACACATAATGTAAAATAGCATAATTAGGATACAATAAATATCCAAAATAAAATAGACCAGTTTCCTGATCTACTTTATTCTATATTCATTGAGAAAAAAATAATTTTTGGTCAAAATTTGGTCAAAAAAACAAAAAATACTAAATTATTTTTAAAAATGAAATTGTGGAAAAAAGCCATTAAATAAACACTTTGAATTTTCTTTGTCTTTCTTTACATTTCTAAAAATGCCCCCTGCAGGAATCGAACCTGCAACTACTCCTTAGGAGGGAGTTGTTATATCCATTGAACTAAGGGAGCTAGAGAAAAACCCTGCCGAATGAGCAGAGTTTTTTGGTCGAATTAACGACGGATTTCTTTGATACGAGCTGCTTTACCTTGAAGAGCACGCAAGTAGTACAATTTCGCACGACGTACTTTACCGTAACGAACAACTTCGATCTTTTCAACACGTGGAGTGTGGATTGGGAAGATACGTTCAACACCTACACCGTTAGAGATTTTACGAACTGTGTAGTTTTCAGAGATGCCAGCACCTTTACGTGCAATAACAACACCTTCAAAGATCTGAACACGTTCACGGTTTCCTTCGACAACTTTCGCATGTACACGAACAGTGTCACCAGGACGGAATGATGGGATATCAGTACGAAGTTGACCTTCAGTCAAGCTTTGGATTAATGGATTCATTTTATTCTCCTATCTTTGTCAATCTTGAGGAAACTTCCTCAGCGGATAAACTGTATTTTTGTGCGTCCATTACACACAAGATACAGTTTATCAAATTTCCTAGAAAAAGTAAAGAAATTTATAGCAAAATTCCTAAAAAAATCGCAACCAAACCACCTAGGTAGGTCAAAGTTAAATAAGAATAAAAGACCTTCTTATCGCTCAACAGTCTTTGAAGTTCATCATTCAAGGTTGAAAAAGTGGTTAGACCTCCACAAAAACCTGTCGCTAGAATAGCATAGAGCTCCTTATCTTCTACATAATTGTAAAATAAACCAATTAAAAAACAACCTAAAAGATTTGCTAGAAGTGTTCCTAGTGGTAAAATCCTCTCTTGATTAAGGCTAGAAAGGAAATAACGAACAAGTGCACCGACTCCACAAGCAAGTGCTAGATAAATGATTACCATTTCTTCCTCCCTAAACAATAAGCCAATAAAAGCCCTCCACCTATACTCAAAAGCAAATACATGACCAAACTCAGATAACACCCTGTATCAAGCAGTTTTACAGCATCAAGCATTAGACTAGAAAAGGTTGTCAAACCTCCGCAAAAACCTGTACCCAGTGCTAAAACCAAACCCTTACTGCTCCCCTTATAAACCAGATAACCTTTGACAAGATAAACTAAGCAAAAAATTCCTAGATAGTTAGCAAAAAGAGTTCCCCAAGGGAAGCCTGGACTGGCTGGCAACCATGTAGAAATCAGATAGCGGACAAGTCCTCCCAGCATGGCAGCTAGAAAAATTCCTAGCGGATAGAATTGTTCTTTTTTCATAAGAGTTTCTGCTCCTGGTAGTCTCTAGAATGCTTGAGAATATCTGAAAAAGTCGCAACAATTGTTTCTTCGTACTTTTTATCGCTGACACGATTTCTGACTTTTTCAAAGATAGCTTCTTCTCTTTTGGAATCTAATATTTGTTTTCCTGTAGACTTTTTATAAGCAACTACGCCCTCAACTAGATGCATTCTTTCTTCTAAAAGTTGGACGATTTGGTCATCGATTTTGTCGATTTCTTGTCTAATAATATCTAAGTCCATAGGGCCTCCTTTTTATTTGAATTATTGTACCAAAAAAGCACTAAATAGGCTAGTATAATCCTAATTCTAGTTAATAAAAACTGCACTGACTTAACCAATCAGTGCAACATTATATTATCCAACTTTAGCAGCTAACTCTTCTGCGAATTGCTCTAAGCGTTCAATATCTTCTTCTTCTGCAGAAAGATCTACTTTGACAGATTCTGAACCTTTCTCAGCTCCTGTAGAAGCAAATACATGATCAAAATCATCAACAGCTTTACAAAACTCGTCGTAGAAAGTATCACCTGATCCAACAACTCCATAGATTTTGCCATTCAAGTTAAGATCTGCTAGGTCTTCATAGAAGTCCATCATCTCATCAGGCAATTCTCCATCACCATAAGTGTAGGTTGCTACAATTGCGATGTCTGCTTCTAGGAAGTCTGAAGCGTCAACAGTTGTACACTCGTCCACATCGACATCCAATCCCAAGTCACGTAATTTATCTGCTACAATATCTGCGATTTCTTCGGTATTACCGGTCATACTGGCAAATACAATTTTTGCTAATGCCATATCGTCCTCCTCAATTTATCTTTCTCCATTATATCACATCTTTTTCATTTTAAAAATAAAAACTCTTGTGCTACAATGAAATGAGAAAGAATTGAGGTTATTTATGGAGATTTGCCACCAAATTTTAGAAAAAATTAAAGAATACGATACCATTATCATTCACCGTCATATGAAACCAGACCCTGATGCCTTGGGAAGTCAGGTTGGACTAAAGGCTCTCTTGGAACATCATTTCCCAGAGAAAAATATCAAGGTAGTTGGTTATGATGAACCAACACTAACATGGCTGGCAAAGATGGATCAAGTTTCAGATAGTGACTACCACGGTGCTCTTGCAATTATCTGTGATACTGCCAATACGGCTCGCATTGATGACAAGCGTTACCAACAGGCTGAAACTGTTATCAAGATTGACCACCATCCAAATGACGAAGTTTATGGGGACTTAGTCTGGGTAGATACTAACTCTAGTAGCGCAAGTGAGATGATTGCCCTCTTTGCAGAAGAAACAAAGCTTGAGCTTTCGGATTATGCTGCTAAACTATTGTGTGCGGGTATTATTGGTGATACTGGTCGCTTCTTATATCCTTCTACTTCGAGTCGTACTCTTCGAATCGCAAGCCATCTACGCGAACATAATTTTGACTATGCTGAATTAACTCGTAAGATGGACACGATTAGTTTCAAAATTGCCAAACTACAAGGTTATGTCTATGATCACCTAGAAGTCGATGAAAATGGAGTTGCCCGTGTCATTCTAAGCCAAGAACTTCTCCAGTCTTACCAAATAACTGATTCTGAAACAGCTGCTATTGTTGGAGCTCCAGGTCGTATTGAGGATGTCAATCTATGGGGAATTTTTGTAGAACAAGCAGACGGTCACTATCGTGTTCGCCTTCGCAGTAAATTTGTCCCAATTAATGGTGTTGCAAAAGAACATGATGGCGGTGGTCATCCCCTTGCAAGTGGTGCTAACTCCTATAGCCTAGAGGAAAATGAAGTCATCTACCAAAAATTAAAAAACTTACTGAAAAAATAGATAAAAAGCTTGCCAAACTTATCAGAATCTGATAGACTAGTATGGTAACAATCTATGGCTCGCAAAGAGACCATGGCAGAAAGGAAATATTGCAAAATGAAAAAAGATATCCATCCAGAATATCGCCCAGTTGTCTTCATGGACACAACTACTGGTTACCAATTCCTTAGCGGTTCAACAAAACGCTCTAACGAAACTGTTGAGTTCGAAGGCGAAACTTACCCATTGATCCGTGTGGAAATTTCATCAGACTCACACCCATTCTACACTGGACGTCAAAAGTTCACTCAAGCAGATGGACGCGTGGATCGTTTCAACAAAAAATACGGTCTCGAATAATCATAAAAAGAACAGTTCCGACTGTTCTTTTTTTGCTCCTCAAATTAAGATTCAACCACCACTGCTGTTCCACTACAAGTGACCATCAGCATACCATTTTCAGCACCTAAAGTTTCATAGTCCATTTTTATACCTATAATAGCATTTGCTCCACGTTCACTTGCACGCTCCATCATTTCTGCCAGAGCTTCTTCTCTTGCTTGAGTCAACTCGCCTTCATAACTACTAGCTCGTCCTCCAAAAACATTACGGAAGCCAGCAGCCATATCTTTGAACATATTAACGCCAGCAACCACTTCACCAAAGACGATTCCTTTGTAGGCTAGGATTTTCTTGCCTTCAATTCCCGTAGTTGAAATAATCATCTTCCTTTCCTCCTAACTTCTTTTATATAATTGTAAACCCTTTCACTAACTCTGTCAAGAAATTCTATAAAGGGCTCAGTGGTTGAAAGGAAACTCTTCTCACCAACCTTGTTTGATATCCATTTAGTGCCAATTGTATGGATGAGGGTCTGAATTTTATCTTTGCAAGCCTAACTTGAGATAGCTTTCTCAGTTTCATCAATCTTACCAATGGGTATAACTTGGAATTCATGACTGGTATAGAAAATACTGTTCTCTCCTGCCCCCTTTTTGCCCCCTATACACAAAAAAGCCTACTGACCAAGCTAGCAAGCTTGATACAATAGGCTTTTTCTAAATTCATTATTTAACAGCGTCTTTAAGAGCTTTACCAGCTTTGAATGCTGGAACTTTTGAAGCTGCGATTGTAATTTCTTTACCAGTTTGTGGGTTGCGACCTTTACGTGCTGCACGCTCACGAACTTCGAAATTACCAAAACCGATCAATTGAACTTTTTCACCAGCTGCAAGGTAATCAGCTACTGCTGCAAATACAGCGTCTACTGCTGCTGCTGAATCTTTCTTAGTCAATTCTGTAGCTTCTGCTACTTTAGCGATCAAATCTTGTTTGTTTGCCATGTTAATAATTCCTCCAAATAATTTCTAATTAACAATTACAATCATATCCTAAAATCTCTTATAGGTCAAGTCAAAAACGCTATTTCTTGCGATTTTCTTTATTTTTTTAGGAATCATATCTTATCAAAATAGCCCAAGCATTTTCACCTGTGTGAGTTTGAATAATTGAACCTGTTTCTAAGATAGAAATTGGTTTTTCAACATAGGCTTGTAGGACTTCTTTCATCTCTTTAGCCCAGTCATTAGTGCCTGAATAAGAAATTCCAATTTCTGCAACAGAACGTTCTGATAATTTTGAAACTAGCTCATCCAACCATTTTTTAAAGGTCTTGGAACCACGTCCTTTCACGATAGGTTGCAACTCGTCATCCTTCATCTGCATGACTACTCGGATATTTAATAGAGAGCTTAAAAGACCTGTAACACGGCCAATACGACCACCTTTAACAAGGTTTTCCAAGGTAGAAACACCAATATAGAGCTCTGTGTTCTTCTTTACTTCTTCAACATGAGCCACAATTGTCTCAATGTCTTGTCCTTCTTGAGCTAATTTGGCTGCTTCAACAACTTGAAACTTGAGGGCTTGGTCTGTAAAAGAACTATCTACTACAGTTACTTTCGCAGTCGATAGGCTGGCTCCCTGACGAGCTGCTTCTACAGTGCCAGATAAGGCATGCGACATATGAATCGCTAAAATCTGACTGCCATCCTTACTCAACTCTTCAAAAATCTCAGCAAAAAGCCCCACTGGAGGTTGACTCGTTTTAGGAAGATTTTTACTCTCTTGCATCAAGCGAAGGAACTCACCTTCTTCAAGATCAGCATCCGAATAAAGAACACTATCAATCATTACAGAGAGGGGAACAACGGTTATATTTAATTCTTTGACCACTTCTGGTTCAATGGTAACTGACGAATCCGTTACAATTTTTACTTGTGTCATAATTCAAATCTTTCTATGTCTCACTGATAAAGCGAGTTTTTCAATTTAGCTATAACAATTATATCAAAAAAATGCTAAAAATTCATACTGTATCCTTTGAATTTCGTAACCTAATTTCAGTAATTTTCTTCGTGTTATAGATGAATATAAAAATAGCCGCCTAGTAAGACGACTACTTTAACATTACAACAAACGTTCATACAAATCCTGCATCTGTATATCATCAGGAACCAACTTTAGATAATTTTGAATCTGGACTTTAGCTTCTTCAAAATTCCCAAGCTCACGCAAGAGGTAAATATATTGCTCTAAAAACTCAGGATTTTCCTTGAGTTCTGGAACCAATGCCTGATAAGATTCATAGGCAGCATCCAAATCTTCAGTTTCTTGGTAACTCCGTGCAATCATCCACTTAGTCAAGAGATTTTCTGGCTCATAAACTTCTAAAGCTAAAATATCTTCGTAACGTTCCTGTTCTTGATACATAGTTGCTAGACGCAATAAGATTTCCTCTTGGTCCTCTGCATCTTCTTGGGCTTGAAGAAGGTAAGCTTCTGCTTGTTCAGGCTGATGCAATTCGTAAGATAATTGTGAGGCAAGGAGTAGCAAACGTGTCTCGAAAGGATTTTTTTTCAAACCTTGTTGAGCTATCTGTAAGGCTTGCTCAGTTTGATGTTCCTTATGTAGAGCCTGGCTATAGCTATATTCATAACCTTCAAAATCTGGAGAAATAGTATCCAACTGTTTAAAATATAAGACAGCTTTTTGATATTCCTCTTGGTCAAAGTAAAGACTCGCTAATTCAAAAGCAGTTTGATCTTCATACTCTAACTCTAAAGCTTTTTCTAAAAATTCAATTGCTGATTCAAACTTTCCAAGACGAGCGTAGGCAGTTCCAATTCGCTGATAGGTTGAAATCCCAGTCTGTTCATATAGCTCGCGATTATCTAGTTGGGCATAGCCCTTAATCGCTTCTAAATCATTTCCTAGCTCACTATCTAATTCAGCTAGACCAAATATTAGGAGAGGATCATCAGAGTAGCTACGCGCCTCTAAGAGCTTCTCACGAGCTACATCCGTCAAGCCTTCCATTTGGTAGAAATCTGCCTTCAAAACAAGTGCAGATAGATACCAATCGCTGTTAGGTTGAATTTCTTCCAGATAAGCAAAAGCTTCTTCTATTTGACCATCTTCACTAGCAATAGTTGCTAGATTCAGATTTACCTCTGGAAATACTGGAGCAAGTTTTTCGTAGATTTGACGAGCTTGAGGATAAAAACCAATGCCCTCTAGATAATATGCAAGCTCTAGCAGTAGGTCATCGGGGTCTTCTACAAGTGCTTTTTGGAAATAATGTTCAGCCCTTGTTAAATCCTGCTGATTTAAGGCCTCAAGCATTTCTTGACTATTGTTCACCTTCAACCTCCTCTTCTAGCTCATAGAGACCACTAACAGTTTTATACCATTCAAAAATCGCTGAAATAACAACCTTGGCTGAAGCATAAACAGGAATTCCTAGTAGGACTCCCCAAACACCAAACATAGAACCAGATGTTAACAAAACAAATAGAATGGTAATTGGGTGAATATTTAATTGGCTACCTAAAATCAGTGGCGAAACAAAACGACCTTCGATGGTTTGCTCAACGATAAAGACGATGATAACCTTTAAGAGCATGACAGGTCCAGCAATCAGACCTAAGACTAGGGCTGGAATCATAGCAAGGAAACTTCCAAGATAAGGGATAAGATTTAAAACCCCAGCAGTAATACCAAGAGTCACCGCATATCTTAAGCCAATGATCTTGAACAAGATAATAAACATGATAGCCACGATAACGGCTACAGTAATTTGACCTCGAACGTAATTAGCAAGTTGTTGATTGACATCTGAAAGAACCTTACCAACTGGTTCTCTCAATTTATTTGGTAAGAATTGAGTGATATGATCTCTTAAACCTTTTCCATCTCTTAGGAGATAAAAGAGCATAAACGGCATGATAATTAGAGCGACGATGACTTGTGACGTTCCGCTAATAAGAGCACTCACCCAGTTCACAGCTTTTGATGAAATATTACTTGCCCAGGCAGTTGCTTGTGTTGAAAAATTAGCAAGAACCTGTTCCAGTTGGGGTCTAAAATCATCTGGTAAACGCTTGGTTATAAGGTCATTAATAACTCTGTCAGCATCTTCGAGATAACTTGGTACATTTTGCGCAAAAACAATTACTTGACGTTGAAGATTTGGAATTGCAACGGCTAGTCCAACAATCAAGAGAATAGCAATCACAACGAAGATCATACTAATAGCAAGGACACGATTTACCTTGTATCGTTCAAGCAAATCCACAATAGGATTTAAAAGATAGAAAAGCAAGCCCGACAAAATAACAGGCAACATAACGACCGATAGAAAATCCACAACAGGGATAAATAAAAAGCTGATTTTACTGAGAATAAAAATATTTAGTCCCAATAGCAAGGCTACTAGGAAAAAAGTAACGGCTTTATTATCTAAAAACCACTTAAAAAACCAAGATAGATTAAACTGTTTCTCTTTTTGTTCCATATCTACTTCCTTTCCTTTGTCTTTTCATTATACCATTTTTACTAAGAATAAACCGCTTTTAAAGCGTTTAAGGAAGATGAGAATATGTACTGACCCCAAAAAGTTAGACAATTAATTTACCCAAAGGATTTAGTTCTGTATTGTACAGGACTAAGTCCTTTTAGTTTTACCTTAATTCGTTTGTTGTTGTAGTAATTGATATAGTCTACAA
>NZ_JASHFI010000021.1:0-9595 GCF_047460875.1 Streptococcus infantis
ACCCAGTCGGCACAATGGGTGACGCACCAGCTCCAGTTCATGAAGTCCCAGAATATACAGACCCAGTCGGCACAGTGGGTGACGCACCAGCTCCAGTTCATGAAGTCCCAGAATATACAGACCCAGTTGGCACAGTGGGTGACGCACCAGCCCCAGTTCATGAATTACCAGACTACACAGATTCAGTCGGCACAGTGGGTGACGCACCAGCTCCAGTTCATGAAGTCCCAGAATATACAGACCCAGTCGGCACAGTGGGTGACGCACCAGCCCCAGTTCATGAATTACCAGACTACACAGAATCAGTCGGCACAGTTGGTGAAGCTCCAGCTCCAGTTCACGAAGTTCCGGAATATACAGATTCATTGGGCATAGCCGGTGAAGATCCAGCTCCAGTTCATGATATTCCAGAATATACAGATCCTGTAGGCACAGCTGGTGAAGACTCAGCTCTGGTTCACGAATTGCCAGAGTATACAGATTCGTTGGGCACAGCCGGTGAAGATCCAGCTCTGGTTCACGAATTACCAGAGTATACAGATTCAGTAGGCACAGCAGGCGACGATCCAGTCCCAGTTTATGAATTACCAGAGTATACAGAATCAGTCGGCACAGCCGGTGAAGATTCAACACCAGTTCATGAATTTCCCGAGTACACAGAACCAGTAGGTACAGCTGGTGACGCACCCACCCCAGTTCACGAAGTCCCAGAATATACAGACCCAGTCGGTACATCTGGCGACGAACCCGCTCTCGTTCACGAAGTCCCAGAATATACAGCTCCAGTCGGCACAATAGGTGACGCAACAGCTCCAGTTCATGAAGTCCCAGAATATACAGACCCAGTCGGCACAGTGGGTGACGCACCAGCCCCAGTTCATGAATTACCAGACTACACAGATTCAGTCGGCACAGTTGGTGACGCACCAGCTCCAGTTCACGAAGTTCCGGAATATACAGATTCATTGGGCACAGCAGGTGAAGATTCAACCCCAGTTCATGAAGTCCCAGAATATACAGATTCATTGGGCACAGCAGGTGACGCACCAGCTCCAGTTCATGAATTGCCAGACTACACAGATTCAGTCGGCACAGCAGGCGACGACCTAGCCCCCGTTCATGACGTTCCCGAGTACACAGAACCAGTCGGCACAGCAGGTGACGCACCAGCTCCAGTTCATGATATTCCAGAATATACAGAATCAGTCGGTACATCTGGCGACGAACCCGCTCCTGTTCACGAAGTCCCAGAATATACAGAACCAGTCGGCACAGCTGGTGATGAACCCGCTCCTGTTCACGAAGTCCCAGAATATACAGACCTAGTCGGCACAGCAGGCGACAATCCAGCCCTGGTTCATGAAGTCCCAGAATATACAGAATCAGTCGGCACAGTAGGTGACGCACCAGCCCTGGTTCATGAATTACCAGAGTATACAGAACCAGTCGGCACAGCAGGTGCAGAGCCTACACCAAGTTTTGAACTTCCTGAGTTAGAGCTTAGCTATGTAGATGAAACGCGAGTTGAAAAAGTAGCCTTTAAGATTGAGGAGCAGTATACTGATGAGTTGGTCAAGGATTCACATATTGTAAGTGTTCCTGGAGTGGAAGGCGAGCGTACGATTAGAACAAGAGTCTATTATTCAAATAATCAAGAATTGGATCGTCAAGAATTATCTAATGAAGAAACCTTGCCACCAGTGACTCAAATTGTCAAGATTGGAACAGCAAGTCCGTTTATGATTCCAAATGATGCTCCAAAGGTTGAAGCATTGGATGAATTTGATTTAATTCCACTCTACAATCTATTGTCAGAAGCAGAGCAAGTTAAATCACAGGCACGTTATTTTAACGATATCTTAACTCGCCAAACTAGTTACGATTCGGCACTCCTTATAGGTCAAGAATTATTGACGCGATTAGAAGCTAGTCAAAATCAAGTCAACCAAGCAGTTGCAAGCATTGAAAATGCTAAGGAGCAACTACAGGGTCTAGACGTCACTAAGGTAGCTCTACAAGCGGAATACCAAGAAAGTCAAGACATCCAGGATAGCTTCAAATACAAAAATGCTGACTTAGATAAGAAAACAAACTTTACAAGAGAATTTGCAAATGCAGAAACAGTTTTAGCAAATCGACTAGCTAGCCAAGTTCAAGTTGATCAAGCCTTAGCGAACTTGACAGCAGCCAGAACGGCTCTAAATGGAGTTGCAAAAGTTAGACCAAATCTAAGTATCCTTAGTCTTACAGAAAATCCAGAAGATCGTTCTGTTACGGTTCAGTACAACCTGACTGATGAAACTCAATCATTACGGACAGCTACAGCAGAATTATATGAAGGAGACCAGCTAGTACGCTCGCTTCCGATTACGAATTTTGCAGGCAGTCTCAAGATTGGTGATTTGGATCATTATACAGATTATACTTTGAAGACAAAATTAACCTACGAATTAGATCAAGGTCAGGTTACAGACTTTGAAAAGGACAGCCGTCAATTTGAACTCAAGTATAAGAAAATTTCTATCCGAAATGTAGAATCTGTTGAATTCTACAGCAAGGAAAATGATCAGTATAAACGTTTGATTTCCATGAACGCAGTTCCAAACGATTTGTCAAATTACTTTGTCAAAGTTAAGTCTGCCGAGTCGAAAGAAATGCTCCTGCCAGTTCAGAGTATTGCCGAAAGCACTAAAGATGGTAGGGAAGTTTATAAGGTCACTGTATCTCTGCCTGAGCTTGTCCAAGAAAGTGAAACGGGTTATAAACCAGGATACGATTTCTACATCAGCAAGTCTCATTCAAATCAGCAAGGAGTCTATACTAGTTTTGCAAGTCTGTTAGAAGCGATGAGGAGCAATATGGCAGGCAACTTTGTACTTGGAGCTGATCTAGATGCTAGTGAAGTACGCTTAGCAGCAAGCGATTATGTTTATCTGCGAAATAACTTTACAGGTAGCCTTACAGGTAGTCATAATGGTAAACAGTACGCGATTTATAACCTAGCCAAGCCTTTGTTTGAGAATCTCAAGAGTGGTGCAAGGATTACAAATATCGATTTGAAGGATGTCAATATTGTTGGGACTTATGATTCTGCAAGCTTGGCCCGTTCTGCAGAAAATACTCACATTCAAGATGTCTCTGCACAAGGGCGAGTTGCCGTGGTAGGGAATGCAAGTCAAGTTGCGGGGCTAGTGGTTGTTGCAACTAACACGCAAATTACAAATAGTTCCTTTACAGGTACCATCCAGACTAACGATAAGCAAAGCAAGGCCTATAATGTTGGAGGTTTAGTCGCAAATCTAAAAGGAAATGCTTCCCTGCTGACACAAAGTAGAGCAGATGTTACTATTTTAGCGAGTGCCAAGACTAATGAGCAACGCTTTGGAGGTTTAGTTGGGCGCTTGGAAGCCAATGCTCGTATCACTAATTCCTATGCATCAGGGAAAATTCAGAACTCAACCAAGAATGGCCAAATTGGTGGAGTAGTTGGTTCAAATTACTACAATGGTTTGATTGACAACGTCTTGAGTAATGTCAGTGGATCAAGAGTTTATAGTATTTCTGGCGATCAAGGTTATAAAAATGACCGTATCACAAATGCTTATGCAGTTGAAGGAATTGAAACACTAGCAGAAGATCCATTTGCTAGCTCTAAGCTTAGTCTAGAACAAGCCCAAGATAAGCTAGAAGAGTTTGGAATCACGACAAGCCTGGACGACACCAATCTGAACCTCTATGCAGTAGATTATAGTAAGGCGAAGAAAGTAGACAATAACCGTGCTATAGCTTACGTAAATATGGAAAAACTTCTACCATTCTATAATAAAGAAACAATCGTAGCTTATGCCAATAAGCTAGCAGAGGATCATAAGTTAAACACTAACTACTTGCTCGATGTAGTTCCGATGAAAGATCAGCAGATCATCACAGATATTCATGGAAATAAGACAGGCATCAATCGTCTCATGCTTCATTACGAAGACAATACCATTCAGTATCTGGAAATTACCTATAAGGGAGACTTTAAAAGTAAGGCTATCGCAGAATATACCATCAAGGACTTGAACCTTCTCTATACTCCAGAAGCCTTCCTATCTGACTATAGTAAGATTCTCACCAAAGTTTTACCAGAGCTGAATAAGGTAGTTTTAGATTCAGCTGCTGTGAGAACGGTCTTAGGTATAAATGCAGAAACATCTCTGGATGATCTTTATTTGGATAAAGCCTTTGACCAAGTCAAAGCTAACTTATCTGTGGAGTTACGTAAGGTTCTGGCTATGGACAAGTCCATCAATACCGAGGGGAGTGTAGTAGCTGATTATATCGCTAAGAAAATCACTGATAATAAAGAAGCCTTCTTAGTCGGTTTAACCTATCTAAATCGTTGGTATAACATCAATTATGACACCATCAATGTCAAAGATTTATCTGCCTATAAGTTTGATTTCTTTGGTAATAACGATGCGTCGACACTAGACACGATCATTGCCTTAGGTCGCTCTGGTTTTGAAAATCTCAAAGCCAAAAATACTTATCAAACTTATGATACTTCCTTGTCTGAGGCAACAGGTAAGCGGGGATTGTTCAATTATCTAGAAAGTTATCGTAATCTTTTCTTGCCGTATAAGACTAATAACGAATGGCTCAAGGATAATACAAAAGCTTACATTATCGAAGCCAAGTCAGACATTGCAGAAGCTAAGGCTCTCCAAGACAATGCAAACGATAAGAGTAAGTACTCTGTCGGAGTTTATGATAAAATTACATCTGACAACTGGGAACATAAGGGCATGTTGCTACCGCTTTTGACCATGACTGAAAAGGGTGTTTACATCATTTCTAATATGTCTACCATCTCTATGGGAGCATATGATCGCTACCGTGATATTGTTGATGGTAAGGTTCGTACAGATGCTGAACTTGCTAGCTATGTTGAAGATCGAGTGAGAAAGTCAGCTGAATGGCAGAGAGACCATTACGATTTCTGGTACAAGATTTTAAGTGATGAAAGCAAGGATAAACTCTTCCGTTCTGTTTTGGTTTATGATGGTTTTGCTCTCAAAGATAAGAATGGGCAAAAATATTGGGCTCAACCAAATGACAAGCAATCGACCGCAATGCAGGAATTCTTTGGACCAGCTGGTAAGTGGTATCCAAGCAAGGGCTATAATGCTTACGCAACAGGAAGTGTGACCCATTTTGACAATGCTCGTCTGCTAGAAGATTACGGAAACTCTGTTTATACACACGAGATGACACACAACTCTGATGGGGCCATCTATTTTGAGGGCTTTGGTCGTCGCGAAGGTCTAGGGGCAGAACTTTATGCTCGTGGTCTTTTGCAATCTACACCTAGCCCAGACGAAGCGACAATTACTCTCAATACTTTATTCAAGGTTGATAAGGATTCGAAGACACGTCTCCATACTTATAACTTTAAAGAGCGTGTTCAGAATGCAGCAGATCTAAAAGACTATGTTCATGGTATGTTTGATATGATCTATACGCTTGATTACTTAGAAGCAAGCTCTATCCTGAAGCAGACAGATGAAGCCAAAATGAAGTGGTTTAGAAAAATGGAAAACTACTACATTACTGATAAGTATGGCAAACAAACCCATGCTGGTAACCAAACACGGACCTTCACTGCTGAAGAGATTAAGAAACTAAAAACCTTTGAATCCTTGATTGACAATGATGTCATCACTCGACGAGAAAACAAGGATAGTGGCAAGTACGCACGAAATGGTTATCTCAGTCTCAGTCTATTCTCTCCAATTTATTCAGCGCTTAGCAATCCAACTGGTGCGCCAGGTGATGTTATGTTCCGTCGTACAGCCTATGAGTTGCTGGCAGCTAAGGGCTATCATGAAGGATTTGTTCCATATGTATCTGGTAAGTTGTCAGAAGAAGCTCTGAAAGAGGGCAGTACAACTTGGGATGGATGGCTCGGAAGAGATGTTGGTCTAGTGACAGACCAGAAGGTTTTGGAAAATGTCTTCAAAGGTGAGTATGACTCTTGGGGAGCCTTTAAGAAGGCCATGTACCAAGAGCGGATTGACCAATTGACAAAATTGAAGCCGATCACCATTGAGTACGAACTCAGAAACCCAAACAGTACGAAGCAAGTAACTATTCGATCTTATAAAGATATGCAAAGGCTAATGGATGAAGCGCTAGCAGAGGATGTTCGTAATATCGACAATGCTACAAGCCGCGTCGAAGCTAGCTGGGTTAACTTACTGAAGAAAAAGATTTATAATGCTTATCTTCGTACAACTGATGACTTCCGTCAGTCTATCTTTACCAAATAAGCTGCAGTATTACTTTTAAAAAATACCATTATCCCTAGGTCTAAAATGACTTAGGGATTTTTGCTCTGGAGATACATATACAGAAATGCATGTGTGAGTAAAGGAAAATAAAGTTCCACTGAATATATTGTGGTCTACTTGGAAGAACTTTGAATTTAACTAGAAATATGGTAGAATAACAATTATTATCATTTTAAGGAGACAGTTATGAAGACAAAAACACTTGCACAAGTTGCTGGAATTATTGGGACTATCGCGGGCTCGCTCTTGGCAATTTTGCCTGTCGTTATATTAATGATTGCATCTATTTTTGAAAATGAAGATTTTGCAGGAGTACTTTTGGCGATTATTTTCATTGTTTTTACCTTAGTAAAAATCGCAACTCTCATTCTTGGAATTCTCTCTCTAATCTACTATAAGGATGATAAGCGTATTTCAATGGCACCATCTATTTTGTTAATCGTAGGTTCTGTAGTTGGCTTGATTCCATTTTTAGGCTGGATTGGTGGCATCGTCATTGTCATCGGTGGTGCCCTTTTTTTAACAAGCTTGAAACAATTTCAAGTTCAAGAATAGCTGTTCATTGAGAGAAGGGGTGTTCACCTCTTCTCTTTTAAATCGATTTTGACTAGCTTTTTTGTGAAAAATTGTGTAAAATAGAATAGATAAACGAGGGAAACCTCGGAAAATAAAAGGAGTATCCATCAAATGGTAAAATTGGTTTTTGCTCGCCACGGTGAGTCTGAATGGAACAAAGCTAACCTTTTCACTGGTTGGGCTGATGTTGATTTGTCTGAAAAAGGAACACAACAAGCGATTGACGCTGGTAAATTGATCAAAGAAGCTGGTATCGAATTTGACCAAGCTTACACTTCAGTATTGAAACGTGCGATCAAAACAACTAACTTGGCTCTTGAAGCATCTGACCAATTGTGGGTTCCAGTTGAAAAATCATGGCGCTTGAACGAACGTCACTACGGTGGTTTGACTGGTAAAAACAAAGCTGAAGCAGCTGAACAATTTGGTGATGAACAAGTTCACATCTGGCGTCGTTCATACGATGTATTGCCTCCAAACATGGACCGTGATGATGAGCACTCAGCTCACACTGACCGTCGTTACGCTTCACTTGACGACTCAGTTATCCCAGATGCGGAAAACTTGAAAGTGACTTTGGAACGTGCCCTTCCATTCTGGGAAGATAAAATCGCTCCAGCTCTTAAAGATGGTAAAAACGTATTCGTAGGAGCACACGGTAACTCAATCCGTGCTCTTGTAAAACACATCAAAGGTTTGTCAGATGACGAAATTATGGACGTGGAAATCCCTAACTTCCCACCATTGGTATTCGAATTTGACGAAAAATTGAACGTAGTTTCTGAATACTACCTTGGAAAATAAACATCATAAAGCCTAGGATGATTCCTAGGTTTTTTATTTTTAAAACATAGAGTTTGAGGTAGAAAAAAACTTGAGCTGAGAAATTTGAAGTTCAAGATTTAGGAATTTTAAAAAAACAATTTAGCTTGTCAAAGGAAAGTTTTCTTGTTATAATAGTTAGGATGGAGGCGTTATGGCACTTAAAAAAGCAAGTCTAGCCTGTGCGGTTTGTGGTTCTAGAAACTATTCAATCAAGATTAGTGGAAATCCAAAACCAACACGCTTAGAAGTAAATAAATTTTGTAAACACTGTGGCAAGTACACCACACACAGAGAAACGAGATAGGAGAAAACGATGCGTTTTATTAAGGATATTTTTAAACTTCTTAAAGAAACAACTTGGCCGACTCGCAAAGAAAGTTGGTTAGATTTTAAATCTATCATGGAATACACTGCTTTCTTTGTAGTGATGATTTATATTTTTGACCAATTGATTGTTAGCGGATTGATTCGTTTTATTAATATTTTTTAAGATAAGGTAAGAGAAAGATCTAGTCGCTGAAATTCTTCAGTTAGGAAAGGAAAAAACATGGATAGTTTTGATAAAGGATGGTTTGTGCTACAAACTTACTCTGGTTACGAAAATAAAGTGAAAGAAAATCTATTGCAACGTGCACAAACTTACAATATGCTAGAAAATATTCTACGTGTTGAAATTCCTACACAAACAGTGCAAGTGGAAAAAAATGGAAAGAAAAAAGAAATCGAAGAAAATCGCTTTCCAGGTTATGTTCTTGTAGAAATGGTTATGACCGACGAAGCATGGTTTGTTGTGCGTAACACACCAAACGTAACAGGATTTGTAGGCTCACACGGAAATAGATCAAAACCAACTCCACTTTTGGAACAAGAAATTCGCGATATTTTAGTTTCAATGGGTCAAACTGTCCAAGAATTTGATATTGATGTCCAAGTTGGTCAAACTGTTCGTATCATTGACGGTGCTTTCGCAGATTACACAGGTAAGATTACAGAAATTGATAACAACAAAGTCAAGATGATTATCTCTATGTTTGGAAATGATACAGTAGCAGAAGTAAATCTTAATCAGATTGCAGAACTTTAATCGGGCATTTCTTGTAAATTTCATCAATTAAAACTACAAAGCAAAGACAACTGTAGAGAAAACAGTTGTCTTTTTCATCCTCACTTGTGAGTATTCACGACTTCCATAACATCAGAGAGCTAAAAAGAGACAAGATAGAAACTAGGGCCCTTCTTTCCTCCTTTCTCTGCTATACTACAAGCAGAGAAAGGGGGAAAGCAAATGCTTGAGAAATACTATGCAAAGGTAAAAGGGATTGTTCATAAATGCCGAAAAAATTATTATCTCCATCTATGGGAGAAGGAGGACTGGGATCAAGAAGGAATGATCTGCCTTTATGAACTTCTCGAAAATCATCCAGAACTAGTTGAAGAAGAAAAGAAACTCTACGTCTACTTCAAAACAAAATTCCGCAACCGAATCCTTGATACTGTAAGAAAACAAGAGAGCCAAAAACGGCGTCTGGATCGAATGGCTTATGAAGAAGTGGGAGAGATCAGCCATCGCCTACCAGAAGGAGGTTTATGGTTGGATGATTATTATGCCTTTCATGAGTTGTTAGATAATTATAGAAGAAAGTTGCCCCAAGATAAGCAAGAAACCTACGAACGTCTATGGGCAGATGAACGCTTCAAAGGCCGCAAGTCCCTTCTCAGGGAGTTAAAGGTGGTCTTCAAAGACTGGTGAAAAAAAGTTTCAAAAAGGTGTTGACAAGTAAGAAAAAGTCGGTATAATAGTAAGAGTTGAAAATAACAACTCCGGTCCGTTGGTCAAGGGGTTAAGACACCGCCTTTTC
>NZ_JASHFI010000022.1:0-8494 GCF_047460875.1 Streptococcus infantis
TATCAACTTCACCTACTGTGTAGTTACCAGCTGGTACCAATTCGTAAGTCTTACCTTCGAATTCAATCTCTTGTGGACGGTTGTCTACAACTGTGTCGTAGTCTTTGTCTACTGGTTGAGCTTTTTCGTCAGTAACATCTTCCTTGATTGTCTTGCCTTCGGTATCTACATAGTGAACATAAACGTTACCCTTAGGCTCAGCTGGTGTTTCTTTAAGTTTGTAAACATAGGTTACATTCTTATCACCTTCGATGACTTTACCTGTTGTTGGGTCTGTTGACTTCAAGTGACCTTCTTTATCAACTTCACCTACTGTGTAGTTACCAGCTGGTACCAATTCGTAAGTCTTACCTTCGAATTCAATCTCTTGTGGACGGTTGTCTACAACTGTGTCGTAGTCTTTGTCTACTGGTTGAGCTTTTTCGTCAGTCACATCTTCTTTGATTGTCTTGCCTTCGGTATCAACGTAGTGTACATAGACATTACCATTCACTTCTTTATAAACATAAGTGATGGTTGATTTTGGTTTAGTAACCTTACCTGTAACTGGATCAGATGATTCAAGGTGACCATTTTCATCAACCTTACCTACTGGATAGTCACCCTTCGGTACGATCTTATAGGTCTTACCATCTTCACTCTTGATTGTGTTTGGTTTTTCACCTTCTTCAGTAGTGTTATATGGTGTATCGTATGGTGAGTTTGGTGTGTCTTGACGAGGTTTTTGAATCTCTTTACCCTTCTCATCAACATAAGTGATAATAACTTCACCTTTTGGCTTTTCTTTAAGTTTGTAAACATAGGTTACATTCTTATCGCCTTCGATAACCTTACCAGTTGTTGAGTCTGTTGACTTCAAGTGACCATCTTTATCAACTTCACCTACTGTGTAGTTACCAGCTGGAACCAATTCATAAGTATTACCTTCGAATTCAATCTCTTGTGGACGGTTGTCTACAACTGTGTCGTAGTCTTTGTCTACTGGTTGAGCTTTTTCATCAGTAACATCTTCCTTGATTGTCTTGCCTTCTGTATCTACATAGTGTACATAGACATTACCATTCACTTCTTTATAAACATAAGTGATAGTTGATTTTGGTTTAGTAACCTTACCTGTAACTGGATCAGATGATTCAAGGTGACCATTTTCATCAACCTTACCTACTGGATAGTCACCCTTCGGTACGATCTTATAGGTCTTACCATCTTCACTCTTGATTGTGTTTGGTTTTTCACCTTCTTCAGTTGTGTTATATGGTGTATCGTATGGTGAGTTTGGTGTGTCTTGACGAGGTTTTTGAATCTCTTTACCCTTCTCATCCACGTAAGTAATAACTACTTCACCTTTTGGCTTTTCTTTAAGTTTGTAAACATAGGTTACATTCTTATCACCTTCGATGACTTTACCAGTTGTTGAGTCTGTTGACTTCAAGTGACCATCTTTATCAACTTCACCTACTGTGTAGTTACCAGCTGGAACCAATTCATAAGTATTACCTTCGAATTCAATCTCTTGTGGACGGTTGTCTACAACTGTGTCGTAGTCTTTGTCTACTGGTTGAGCTTTTTCGTCAGTAACATCTTCCTTGATTGTCTTGCCTTCTGTATCAACGTAGTGGACATAGACATTACCATTCACTTCTTTATAAACATAAGTGATAGTTGATTTTGGTTTAGTAACCTTACCTGTAACTGGGTCAGATGATTCAAGGTGACCATTTTCATCAACCTTACCTACAGGATAATCACCCTTCGGTACGATCTTATAGGTCTTACCATCTTCACTCTTGATTGTGTTTGGTTTTTCACCTTCTTCAGTTGTGTTATATGGTGTGTCATATGGTGAGTTTGGTGTGTCTTGACGAGGTTTTTGAATCTCTTTACCCTTCTCATCCACGTAAGTAATAACTACTTCACCTTTTGGCTTTTCTTTAAGTTTGTAAACATAGGTTACATTCTTATCACCTTCGATGACTTTACCAGTTGTTGGGTCTGTTGACTTCAAGTGACCTTCTTTATCAACTTCACCTACTGTGTAGTTACCAGCTGGTACCAATTCGTAAGTCTTACCTTCGAATTCAATCTCTTGTGGACGGTTGTCTACAACTGTGTCGTAGTCTTTGTCTACTGGTTGAGCTTTTTCATCAGTAACATCTTCCTTGATTGTCTTGCCTTCTGTATCAACGTAGTGGACATAGACATTACCATTCACTTCTTTATAAACATAAGTGATAGTTGATTTTGGTTTAGTAACCTTACCTGTAACTGGGTCAGATGATTCAAGGTGACCATTTTCATCAACCTTACCTACAGGATAATCACCCTTCGGTACGATCTTATAGGTCTTACCATCTTCACTCTTGATTGTGTTTGGTTTTTCACCTTCTTCAGTAGTGTTATATGGTGTATCGTATGGTGAGTTTGGTGTGTCTTGACGAGGTTTTTGAAGCTCTTTACCCTTCTCATCCACGTAAGTAATAACTACTTCACCTTTTGGCTTTTCTTTAAGTTTGTAAACATAGGTTACATTCTTATCACCTTCGATGACTTTACCAGTTGTTGAGTCTGTTGACTTCAAGTGACCATCTTTATCAACTTCACCTACTGTGTAGTTACCAGCTGGAACCAATTCATAAGTATTACCTTCGAATTCAATCTCTTGTGGACGGTTGTCTACAACTGTGTCGTAGTCTTTGTCTACTGGTTGAGCTTTTTCATCAGTAACATCTTCCTTGATTGTCTTGCCTTCTGTATCTACATAGTGTACATAGACATTACCATTCACTTCTTTATAAACATAAGTGATGGTTGATTTTGGTTTAGTAACCTTACCTGTAACTGGGTCAGATGATTCAAGGTGACCATTTTCATCAACCTTACCTACTGGATAGTCACCCTTCGGTACGATCTTATAGGTCTTACCATCTTCTGCCTTGATGAAGTTAGGTTTTTCATCTTCTTCAGTAGTGTTATATGGTGTATCGTATGGTGAGTTTGGTGTGTCTTGACGAGGTTTTTGAAGCTCTTTACCCTTCTCATCCACATAAGTGATAACAACTTCACCTACTTTAAGTTTGTAGATGTAAGTTACATTCTTATCCTCTTTAGCAACTACACCTGTTGTTGGGTCTGATGACTTAAGGTGACCTTGGTCATCAACTTCACCTACTGTGTAGTTACCAGCTGGGACTAACTCGTAAGTCTTACCTTCGAATGTAATCTCGTTCGGACGATTGTCTACAACTGTATCGTAGGCCTTATTAACTGGTTGATCTTTTTCATCGGTTACATCTGGTTTAATAGTCTTGCCTTCTGTATCTTTATAATGAACATAGACATTACCTTTAACATCAGACTTGACAAAGTAGTAGTTTACATCAGTAGATGGTTTAAGGTTACTTGGAATTGAATAGTTATTCGAGAATGAAGCATACCCTTTCAATTTGGTGTACACTTTACCATTTGGAGCAGTTGGGTCATTGGCAACAGATCCTTCTGCTTGGATTTCTGGAACTTTACCAGCAATGACGTTGTAACTGTTATTACCTGATCCAGCAGGTGTCAATGTAGGGTTTGGAGCACCTTTGAATGGACGTGGATAAGTGTGCAAAGTTCCGTCCATTTGTTTATAAGTATCTGTCTCAGTAGGAGACGACCAACCAGTAATAATGAGTGATTTGCTTCCAGCAGTTTCGTTGACTTCAAGATAGTAATCACCATTTTTACTGTTTACTTTTGTAACTTTTGTCTCGTCAGCCTTCCACTCTTCACCAGCCTTATTGACTTTACTAGTGTAAATGAGTGTGTATTTCGATACATCTTCTGTACCAATATCAGATGTAGTAAAGTTATTAACTTGAGACGGATCAAGAGCGTAGAATTTAGTTACAGTTGACCCTTCTGTATCAACGATTTCAGATATACGTTTCACATAATAGTGATTTGCTCCACCCTGAAGTTCGACAAGTTTTTGACCTACAACACCTTTACCAAGGATACCAGATGTTTTTTGAGTAGAATCTGTTGTAGCAGCTACATGCTTGTATCCAGGGATATCACGGTTGTTTGAAGCTGTAAATTGTTGGCCAGCAAGACCTGTATGAGTGTAAGATGCAAGATCTGTTTCATTTCCAGTAGGTGTATATAGTTTTCCTTCTGTGTACTTGCTACTATCAACTACTTTATAGTGAGTTGTTTGATTTACCGTTGCATATGGAACAGAAGTTTGAATGTTTGGTTTATCTTCGTTTTCGTTACCTGGGAAGTTGGTATCACGAATTTGAAGTGTTTCATACTCAAGATTTGGGTTAACGAATGAGAATGTCACGTTACCAGGATCAGTTCCGTTAGCACCTGTATAAGTCAATGTATTTGTAACATCCGTATTGTTATCTGTTATGTAACCCGGAAGCGAGATATTGCTTTCACCAGCTTTGATAGTACGAGTGAAGGCTTCAGAACCATCAGACTTCTTGATGATACGCAAGTAAACATCAGGCTTTACTGAAAGATCACCTTTAATCGCTGAACGATCTACTGAAAGTGTTGCGTAGTAATCAAAATAGGTTTTCTTGCCAGTTGATTGATCCGTTTTAAGGAATTGCCATACACCAAATGTGTAACGGTCAGCATTTGGATCCAAAGAGTAACCTGCTTTGTTAAAGGCCGCATCTTCAATAGTTGCACCGTTTGGTTCAGAGATAACTGGAGAAGTAGCTACAGACCCGTTACCTTCAGTTGAGATTGGTGCCAACTGTGCAGAAACTGCAGGTGCTCCGTTAACAGTGGTGTTCCCTTCAAAGCCTGCGGCTTTCAAGGTTGCCATCATATCATCTACTGACTTGCTCAGACGTGCACGTTGATCAGCGTATGATTGAGCAGTAGCTTCCGTCAAATTAGTTCCGGCTGATAATTCTGATTGAACTTTAGCAACTGCGTCACTGATTGCTGCTTTTTGCTCTGAATTTTGATGGTTTGACGCATATTTATCTGCAATTTTTGTCAACAAAGCTGCTTCAGAAGCATTTTGTTCTAAGACGGCTTTATCATCCGCCGCTGGAACATCTTCAGCTACCTCAGTTGAAGTTGCTGCTGTTACCTTTGCTTCTGTGGCAGATTCATTGCCAACTACTGGTGACTCTTTAGAATCTTGCTCACTTAATGATTCTGATCCTGTTGCAACTTCTGGTGAACTTACTAAAGCCGATGTAGGAACTGCGTCCTTCCCTTGCTCATCAGCATACCCCGTATTTACAAGTGTTGTTGCACCGAGGACAGCTGTTGCTACTACGATTCCTTTTATGAAACCTCGACTAGTCAATCCCTTAACTGAAGCAGCATCTTCACGTACCTCGGCTACGATAGTTTCTTCGACTTGACCTCGAATCACTTTTAGAAGCCCAAAGTTTGAAGTAGATGCACGCAACCAATTCTTACCTGACTTGATCAATTTGAATCGAGTCACTCGATCGGTTTCACGAAATTCTCCGTTTGAACGTTTAAAAAACATGTCAGTCTCCTTTTTTAATTGTATTCACTTTCATTATACATTATTACTGTATAAAAGCAAGAAATTTAACGCAAAGTTTTTAAAAGAGCAGTTAAAAGAAAAACACGATATAAAATACAATTTATTCTATCTTTTTATCCTTTGAAACAAAGATAAAAATATGAATCCAATAATTCAAAACCCATCCCAAATCTACTCCAAAAACACATATAAAAAAATGAATATAATGATAGAAGACTAGAGAAATTACCTACAAATATCTCTTGAAAATAAGTCGAGAATATTGCTATCATTCTGAAAAATCCCTTTACTGTCGTTCAAATAGATTAAAAGAGAGCTCCTCTATCGGACTTCCAACTCTGTTGAACTTAACTAAACAGTTGAAGACATAAATTTTCATCAGACCAACTTCATAAAGAAAGAATCTATTTCCTTTTCCTCTGCCGCTATCTTTCACTAATGTACTACAGTTAAAAACAAGAAAAAAGCGAACAAGACTAAATTCTGACTATCAGAAAACTAGTTTTGTCCGCTTTTTAATGTCGAGATTAGCTTCTTGGTCCAATCTCTATCTCTTAGACAGCTCCAAGCGTTTTTGGATAATATCTACGCTTCCTCAAAAGTAATTTTTGAGTGCTCAATATTTTATTCGTCCTCTTTTTTCTTTCCCGTTGCAGCAAGTCCAAGAAGCGCTCCAACAACACCTAAGGTTGCCAGTGTAACAGTTTCTTTAGTTCCTGTCTCTGGGAGACTGTGTTGACGATTTGTAGGTGCTTGATTTGCCTTGTCTTGTGACGCTACAAGAGACTGCATATCCTTGTATTCTGGAATTTCATGAATTGTTGCCTCAGCTCCATTCACACCGCCTGTGAATTCTGGGACTTCGGTGACAGCTACTTCTGCGCCATTTACTCCGCCAGTAAACTCTGGGACTTCGTTGATAGCAGCTTCTGCTCCATTGACTCCACCAGTAAACTCTGGATCTTCTCCACGAGTAGCTGCTTCTGCGCCATTTGCTCCGCCAGTGAACTCTGGGACCTCGTTGATAGCAGCTTCTGCTCCATTGACTCCACCAGTAAACTCTGGATCTTCTCCACGAGTAGCTGCTTCTGCGCCATTTGCTCCGCCAGTGAACTCTGGGACCTCGTTGATAGTAGCTTCTGCGCCATTGACATTACCAGTGAACTCTGGATCTTCTCCACGAGTAGCTGCTTCTTCGCCATTTGCTCCGCCAGTGAACTCTGGGACCTCGTTGATAGCAGCTTCTGCTCCATTGACATTACCAGTGAACTCTGGAACTTCGGTGAGAGCTGCTTCTGCGCCATTTACTCCGCCAGTGAACTCTGGGACCTCGTTGATAGCAGCTTCTGCTCCATTGACATTACCTGTGAACTCTGGAACTTCGGTAAGAGCTGCTTCTGCGCCATTTACTCCGCCAGTGAACTCTGGGACCTCGTTGATAGCAACTTCTGGTCCATTGACTCCACCAGTAAACTCTGGATCTTCTCCACGAATAGCTACTTCTTCGCCATTTGCTCCTCCAGTAAATTCTGGAAGCTCATGACTAGTAGCCTCTGCGCCATTGACACTACCTGTGAACTCTGGGACTTCATGGATTGCTGGATCTGTTTTACCTGTTTCAACTTTCTTAGTTCCGACTAACACAATCTCATCTTGTGCTGCTTCAACAACTTCGCTAAGTTTTTCAGTACGGCTTCCATCTAATGCCACTTCGGTAATGATACGTTCTTTACCTTCACGACCTACTTGAGACACGCTAGTTTTACCTTCTGGAAGAGTTGGGTCTTCTTGCTTCACTGTCTTGAAGCGGATTGGTTTTTCAACTACTTCAAGGCTTGGTTGACTAATGCTCAATTCTTTAACACCGCCAGCTGGCTCAGATGTTCCTTCATAAGTACCAACTTCGATGACACGATCTTGAGCTTCTTCACGTTCAACCTTAACTGTCTTACGTGTATCTCCATCTACTTCTACATAAGTCGTTACTTGACCTGCTTTACCATCTGAAACAACTTGTTCCTTACCTTTAGCTAGGAAGGCATTCTCACGACGAACAGTATTAAAGGCGATTGATTCTGTAGTTACTTCAAGACTTGGTTGCGTTTGAACTAAGACCTTATCTCCTTCAGCTGGAACTGTTGAATGTTTCACTTCCTCTTCTGGCTTACTTGGTTCCTCTGGCTGTGCTGGTTCTTCAGGTTTGCTTGGCTCCTCTGGTCTTGCAGGCTCTTCTGGAGTTGGTTCCTCTTTTGGTGTCGCCTGAAGATTGTTGATAGATGTCAAAGCTTCTTGCAAGGCCTTATCTACTGCATCTTGAGTCTTAGCTTCTTCGATAGCAGCAAGAGCTTGCTCTGCCAACTCAACCAGTTTCTTCTTAGCTTCCTTATCATCACCCAACTCAGCTGTTTTACTTTTAATGGCTTCGGACAAGCTTGCCATAGCTTTATCGTAGTCAAGCTTAGGCTCTTCTGGTTTGCTTGGTACCTCTGGCTGTGTTGGTTCTTCTGGCTTGCTTGGCTCTTCTGGTTTTGGATCTTCTTTCGGAGTTGCTTGAAGTTGATTGATAGCAGCTAGACCCGTTGCCAAAGCCTTATCTACAGCATCCTGAGTCTTAGCGTCTCTGATGGCAGTAAGGGCTTGCTCTCCAAGTTCAACCAGTTTTTCCTGTGCAGCTACATCATCGACAAGTTCAGCAGCTTTTTTCTCGACTGCTGCAGCCAATTCTGCAATCGCTTTATGACGGTCAACTTTAGACTCTTCTGGTTTGCTTGGTTCTTCTGGTTTTGGTTCCTCTTTCGGAGTTGCTTGAAGTTGATTGATAGCAGCTAGACCAGTTGCCAAAGCCTTATCTACTGCATCTTGAGTCTTAGCTTCTTGAATAGCTGAAACAGCTTGCTCTGCCAACTCAACTAATTTCTTCTTAGCTTCTTTATCGTCACCAAGTTCTTTAGTCTTTCTTTCGAT
>NZ_JASHFI010000023.1:0-8317 GCF_047460875.1 Streptococcus infantis
AGCTTCTCTAAGCTATAGCCTTGTTTTCTAAGTTCATAGATCTGAACTTTATCATCATAAGTTAATTTCATAATAAAAACACCCCAAAAGTTAGATTTTTATGTCTAACTTTTGGGGTGCAGTTCAATATCTCGAGACCATGCCCTCGTCTTTTACTACTTTTATACTTATAACTGCTATACTTCTACCCTCTATTTTTTCAGGTCTCCTAATTTATGATATAATAGAAACATCTTTATTTCGAGGTATAGATATGATTGAAACTATTTATTTCGGGACCTACACTCGTCGTTCGTCCCAAGGTATTTACCAAGCTGATTTTGATACGGAAACTGGTCAATTATCAAATCTTAAACTATTTGCTGCTGAGCCAAGTCCAACCTATCTTGCATTTGATCAAAAAAATCACCTCTATTCAGTAGGTAGTAAAGATAGTCAAGGTGGTATCGCTGCTTATCAGACTGATGGTACTTTACTAAATCATGTAGTCGAAGAGGGTGCCCCACATTGTTATGTTGCCGTCGATGAGAAACGTGGCCTAGTATATGGTGCCAACTACCACAAGGGACAAGTTTTGGTCTATAAACGAAAAGAGGATGGCTGTCTTGTATTGACTGACATGGACCAACATAGTGGCCATGGTCCTCATGCAAATCAAACTTCTCCCCACGTCCACTACACTGATTTGACTCCAGACCAATATTTAGTGACTTGTGATTTGGGTACTGATGAAGTGACTAGCTACGATGTGACAGCAGAGGGCAAGCTAAGTAAAATAGCGACTTATAACTGTCAAGCTGGTGCAGGTGCTCGCCATCTTGTTTTCCATCATCACTATAAGATTGCCTACCTGATTTGTGAATTGAATAGTACGATTGAGGTTTTGATTTACGACGGTGTTGGTGAGTTTGAACGTATGCAGACCATTTCTACTTTACCACAAGATTATGATGGATTTAATGGTACTGCTGCTATCCGTTTATCAAAAGATGGAAAATATCTCTACGCATCTAATCGTGGACATGATTCTATTGCGGTATACACTATTCTCGCTGACGGTAGTTTAGAACTACTTGAATTTGTCCCTACAAGTGGTAAAACCCCTCGTGACTTTGATTTGACTCCTGATCAAGAATTTCTCATCGCAGTTCATCAGGATTCTGACAATGCAACAGTCTTTAAGCGCAACCCAGAAACAGGTCGCCTGGCAGAATTGTCTAATGACTTCCATGTGCCAGAGGCAGTTTGTATCAGTTTTGGTGACTAAGATACAATCATAACCACCCGTCTAATGGGTGGTTTGCTACAAGTCTAGCAGCCCAAATTACTAGCCAGCGCCTAAAGACGCTGGCTTTCACTTTGTTCAAACCCTATTGCTCTTGACTCGTCACAAGCCTCTCAAAGAGGCATATGTACTACTTGCCACTATCCCTAAAGGGATTCTCATATTCTTTAACACTTAATTTATCTAATGCTATATCATGCTTTACTCGTTCTCAAATTTTCATACTGGTGAAGAAATCATCCACTGGATAATTTCTTTAATCTTGAATATATTTCTTAATTGTGGCTTCATTGAACTCTACTGTACTCACATAATAACCGTTCGCCCAGAAATGCCGATTCCCAAACTTGTCCTTTAGGTTGGCGTGTTTATCAAACATCATGAGTGCACTTTTGCCTTTTAAATCCCCTATGAAACTTGAAACACTTATCCTCGGTGGAATACTTACTAACATATGTACATGATCATGCATCAAGTGTCCTTCGATAATCTCAACACCTTTATAACTACATAATCGGTGGAATATTTCTCCCAAACTACTTCGAGATTGATTATAAATGATTTTTCGTCTATACTTAGGGGTGAACACAATGTGATATTTACACATCCACTTTGTGTGTGATAAACTATGTGCCTTTTGTGCCATATTTTTCTCCTTTCGCTTTACAATTGGCTTGAACACCTTTATTGTATCGCGTTTGGAGTTTTTTTGTATAACCTTCGACGCGCACCCGCATAGCGGGTGGTTTATTTGTCTCGCACCTAACGGAGCGAGACGGACTGAAAGTCACATAATATAACAAAAAGAGAGGTTTAAACCTCTCTTTTTGGGATTCTACTTAATTCTAAATGTACTACCTTTTAGAATATCCGTAAGTTAGATAGTCTAAGATAACCTTGATTCATTCTATGAAAAGTAGAACACTTAAGCTTCATCTTCTTTCTTGCGTTTGACAACCAAACCAAGTCCTGCTAGACCAAGAGTAGCACCTAGAGCAGCAACTCCTGCAGTAGATTTCTCACCAGTATTTGGCAACTCGCGACCCTTAGGTTTTTCAGGTGTTGGTGGTGTCACTGGAGTTGGTGGTGTTGGTGGTGTTACCTTGTTATTAAACTCGGTATCTTCTGGCAACTGAGTAGTAGCCACTAACACTTTACCATCTTTCTTCACTACGATACCCACAGTAGCAACCATCTTATCGTATACAACGCTAGAGTCTGTGCCACGGATTTCTTCTACATGGTAGAGATGAGTTCCTTCTTCACCACGTTTGAATTCAAGTGCTGAGAATTGGATCTTACCAGCCGCATCATTGGTTACGGTTTCGATCACATTTCCTTTTTCGTCCTTAAGAACGAAGCTGAACTCACCAGCCTTCAATTCACGGCCTTCAAGCTTCTTAGTGAATTGGAATTGAACCTTAACTGGAATGTTGATAACACGTTTTTCAGTTGGTTTCTCTGGTTTTTCTACAGATTTCTTAGTTGGATCGTATTGGTGTACGATTTGTGAAGCTGTATTTTCAATATCCACACCTTCTTGAGCAGATTGTTTAATTTCTGCAGGGATTTCAAACTTGTAGTAACGTCCGAAAGGCAACTTAGCTGTGTCGATGACTTGTGTATTTTCTGCGTCGCCAAGTGACTTAGTCAAGTCAGCCTTAGATGTAGCAGTAATCACACCATTTTCAACCTTGATATCAAACTTAGCTGTCACATCTTCTCCTGTTACAGAGTCGTATGCTTTAATATCAGCTCCATTGACATTCAAGTTTGCACTATCATATTTATCTGTAACACCAACAGATTGAATATTGTGTGCTTCAGTGAATTTCGTTGTATCCAACCATACTTGGTAGTATACTTTATCACCCTTCTTGAGTGTCTTCGTATTGATATTTTGAACTTCGTTGTTTGCAGTACCGTCCGCATAAGGATTTGCGTTTGTATCCGCAACCTTATCCTTCAACTCACTATCGTCGTCGAGAAGTTTAGTTCCTGTAAGATCGAATTTAGATTCGTTCAGGATGTATTTCTCTGGGTTGAATTCTGGAATTTCTGGTGGGCGAACTGTATTGTTGAACTCTTTATCTGCTGGGTCTGTTACGTTAGAGATAAGAGCTTTCGCTGTTCCATCATGTTTAACTTCTACAGTTACTACTGCTTTCATTGCATCGTATGTAACGGTTGCGTCTGTTCCAGCTACTTCTTCAACTGTGTAGTTGTGAACGCCTGCTTGTTCTTTCTTGAATTCGATAGCTGAGAACTTAACGTTTCCAGATGCATCGTTCGTTACAGTTTCAACAACTTTACCTGTTGAATCTTTAAGGACGAAGCTGAATTCGTTCGCTTTCAATTCACGGCCTTCCAAACGTTTCGTGAAGTTGAACTCTACTTGTACTGGTACGCTATTCACACGTTTTTCAGTTGGTTTGTTTGGTTTTTCAACTTTCTTAGTGGTTGGGTTGTAGTAGTTGACTACTTGAGCCGCAGTATTTTCGATATCTGCACCACCAGGAACATCAGCTTTCACTGTTGTTGGGATGTCGAACTTGTAGTAACGTCCAAATGCGAATTTAGTGGTGTCGATCACTTGTGTATTTTCTGCGTCTCCAAGTGACTTGGTGAAGCCAGCTTTAAGAGTTGCAGTGATGACTCCACCTTCAACTGTGATTTCGAATTTATCTGTTACATCGTCACCAGTTACTGAATCGTAGGCTTTGATCTTAGTCACATCAAGATCCAACTTAGTTTCATCGTAGTCATCTGAGATTCCTACTGATTGGATGTTGTCCTTGTTAGCTGCGTCAAATTTAGTTGTATCCAACCAAACTTGGTAAACCAACTTGTCGCCACGTTTCACAGTCTTGGTGTTTAAGTTTTGAGCTTCGTTGTTTGATGCATCGTCCGCATATGGGTTCGCATTGGTATCTGCGTACTTGTCTGCCAACTCTTTATCATCATCAACGAGCTTGTCGCCTGTGATATCGAATTTCTCTTCAGAAACAACGTATTTCTCTGGTTGGAACTTAGGCTCTTCTGGAGGAGTTACACGGTTGTTAAATTCTTTATCCGCAATGTTGCCTACAGTAGCGATAAGAACTTTAGCTGTTCCATCGTGTTTCACTGTAACTGTTACATTCGCTTTCATGGTGTCGTATGTAACGGTTGCGTCTGTTCCTTTAACTTCTTCTACTGTGTAGTTGTGTACGCCTGCTTGTTCTTTCTTGAATTCGATAGCTGAGAACTTAACGTTTCCAGATGCATCGTTCGTTACAGTTTCAACAACTTTACCTGTTGAATCTTTAAGGACGAAGCTGAATTCGTTAGCTTTCAATTCACGACCTTCCAAGCGTTTAGTGAAGTTGAATTCTACTTGTACTGGTACGCTGTTCACACGTTTTTCAGTTGGTTTGCTTGGTTTTTCAACTGTCTTAGAAGTTGGGTTGTAGTAGTTGACTACTTGAGCCGCAGTATTTTCGATATCTACACCAGCTGCCACATCAGCTTTCACTGTTGTTGGGATGTCGAACTTGTAGTAACGTCCGAAGGCGAACTTAGTTATGTCAATGATTTGTGTGTTTTCTGCGTCGCCAAGTGACTTGGTGAAGCCAGCTTTAAGGGTTGCAGTAATGACTCCACCTTCAACTGTGATATCGAATTTAGCTGTGACATCATCACCTGTTACTGAATCGTAAGCTTTGATCTTAGTCGCATCAAGATTCAACTTAGTTTCATCGTAGTCATCTGAGATTCCTACTGATTGGATGTTGTCCTTGTTAGCTGCGTCAAATTTAGTTGTATCCAACCAAACTTGGTAAACCAATTTATCGCCACGTTTAACAGTCTTAGTATTGATGTTTTCTGCTTCGTTGTTTGATGCATCGTCCGCATATGGGTTGGCGTTGGTATCAGCCACCTTATCTTTCAACTCTTTATCATCATCAAGAAGCTTGTTGTCAGTGATTGAGAATTTCTCTTCATTCAAGACATATTTCTCTGGTTGGAACTTAGGTTCTTCTGGAGGAGTTACGCGGTTGTTGAACTCTTTATCAGCGATTTCGCCAACAGTAGCGATAAGAACTTTAGCTGTTCCATCGTGTTTCACTGTAACTGTTACATTCGCTTTCATGGTATCGTATGTAACGGTTGCGTCTGTTCCAGCTACTTCTTCAACTGTGTAGTTGTGAACGCCTGCTTGTTCTTTCTTGAATTCGATAGCTGAGAACTTAACGTTTCCAGATGCATCGTTCGTTACAGTTTCAAGAGTCTTACCTTCTGAATCTTTAAGGACGAAGCTGAATTCGTTAGCTTTCAATTCACGACCTTCCAAGCGTTTAGTGAAGTTGAATTCTACTTGTACTGGTACGCTATTCACACGTTTTTCAGTTGGTTTGCTTGGTTTTTCAACTGTCTTAGAAGTTGGGTTGTAGTAGTTGACTACTTGAGCCGCAGTATTTTCGATATCTACACCAGCTGCCACATCAGCTTTCACTGTTGTTGGGATGTCGAACTTGTAGTAACGTCCGAAGGCGAACTTAGTTGTGTCAATGATTTGTGTGTTTTCTGCGTCGCCAAGTGACTTCGTGAAGCCAGCTTTAAGAGTTGCAGTGATCACTCCACCTTCAACTGTGATATCGAACTTAGCTGTGACATCATCACCTGTTACTGAATCGTAAGCTTTGATCTTAGTAGCGTCAAGATCCAACTTAGTTTCATCGTAGTCATCTGAGATACCTACTGATTGGATGTTGTCCTTGTTGTTAGCGTCAAATTTAGTTGTATCCAACCATACTTGGTAAACCAACTTGTCGCCACGTTTAACAGTCTTCGTATTCAAGTTTTGAGCTTCGTTGTTGTCAGACTTATCAGCGTAAGGATCTTTATTTGTATCCGCAACCTTGTCTGCCAACTCTTTATCGTCATCAACGAGCTTGTCGCCTGTGATATCGTATTTCTCTTCAGAAACAACATATTTCTCTGGTTGGAACTTAGGTTCTTCTGGTGGTGTTACACGGTTGTTGAACTCTTTATCAGCAATTTCGCCAACAGTTGCCACAAGAACTTTAGCTGTTCCATCGTGAGAAACAGTTACTGTTACATTCGCTTTCATGGTATCGTATGTTACAGTTGCGTCTGTTCCAGCTACTTCTTCTACAGTGTAGTTGTGAACGCCTGCTTGTTCTTTCTTGAATTCGATAGCTGAGAACTTAACGTTTCCTGCCGCATCGTTACTTACAGTTTCAACCACTTTACCTGTTGAATCTTTAAGGACGAAGCTGAATTCGTTAGCTTTAAGCTCACGACCTTCCAAGCGTTTAGTGAAGTTGAACTCTACTTGTACTGGTACGCTGTTGACACGTTTTTCAGTTGGTTTGCTTGGTTTTTCAACTTTCTTCGTAGTTGGGTTGTAATAGTTCACTACTTGAGCCGCAGTATTTTCGATATCTAATCCGCCAGGTACATCAGCTTTCACTGTTGTTGGGATGTCGAACTTGTAGTAACGTCCGAAGGCGAACTTAGTTGTATCGATCACTTGAGTGTTTTCTGCATCGCCAAGTGACTTAGTGAAGCCAGCTTTAAGAGTTGCAGTGATCACTCCACCTTCAACTGTGATATCGAACTTAGCTGTGACATCATCACCTGTTACTGAATCGTAAGCTTTGATCTTAGTAGCGTCAAGATCCAACTTAGTTTCATCGTAGTCATCTGAGATACCTACTGATTGGATGTTGTCCTTGTTGTTAGCGTCAAATTTAGTTGTATCCAACCATACTTGGTAAACCAACTTGTCGCCACGTTTCACAGTCTTGGTATTCAAGTTTTGAGCTTCGTTGTTAGATGCATCGTCCGCATATGGGTTGACATTGGTATCTGCCACCTTATCCTTCAACTCTTTATCGTCATCAACGAGCTTGTCACCAGTGATATCGAATTTCTCTTCAGAAACAACGTATTTCTCTGGTTGGAACTTAGGTTCTTCTGGAGGAGTTACACGGTTGTTGAACTCTTTATCAGCGATTTCGCCAACAGTTGCCACAAGAACTTTAGCTGTTCCATCGTGAGAAACAGTTACTGTTACATTCGCTTTCATGGTATCGTATGTTACAGTTGCGTCTGTTCCTGCTACTTCTTCTACAGTGTAGTTGTGAACGCCTGCTTGTTCTTTCTTGAATTCGATAGCTGAGAACTTAACGTTTCCTGCCGCATCGTTACTTACAGTTTCAACCACTTTACCTGTTGAATCTTTAAGGACGAAGCTGAATTCGTTAGCTTTAAGCTCACGACCTTCCAAGCGTTTAGTGAAGTTGAACTCTACTTGTACTGGTACGCTGTTGACACGTTTTTCAGTTGGTTTGCTTGGTTTTTCAACTTTCTTCGTAGTTGGGTTGTAATAGTTCACTACTTGAGCCGCAGTATTTTCGATATCTACTCCGCCAGGTACATCAGCTTTCACTGTTGTTGGGATGTCGAACTTGTAGTAACGTCCGAAGGCGAACTTAGTTGTATCGATCACTTGAGTGTTTTCTGCATCGCCAAGTAACTTCGTGAAGCCAGCTTTAAGAGTTGCAGTGATCACTCCACCTTCAACTGTGATATCGAACTTAGCTGTGACATCATCACCTGTTACTGAATCGTAAGCTTTGATCTTAGTAGCGTCAAGATCCAACTTAGTTTCATCGTAGTCATCTGAGATACCTACTGATTGGATGTTGTCCTTGTTGTTAGCGTCAAATTTAGTTGTATCCAACCATACTTGGTAAACCAACTTGTCGCCACGTTTCACAGTCTTGGTATTCAAGTTTTGAGCTTCGTTGTTAGATGCATCGTCCGCATATGGGTTGGCATTGGTATCTGCCACCTTATCCTTCAACTCTTTATCGTCATCAACGAGCTTGTCACCAGTGATATCGAATTTCTCTTCAGAAACAACGTATTTCTCTGGTTGGAACTTAGGTTCTTCTGGAGGAGTTACGACGTTGTTGAACTCTTTGTCTGTAGCGTCTGTCACTGTTTTCACAAGTGCTTTAG
>NZ_JASHFI010000024.1:0-4804 GCF_047460875.1 Streptococcus infantis
GGATGAGTTGCGAACGGGTGAGTAACGCGTAGGTAACCTGCCTGGTAGCGGGGGATAACTATTGGAAACGATAGCTAATACCGCATAAGAGTAGATATTGCATGATATCTGCTTGAAAGGTGCAATTGCATCACTACCAGATGGACCTGCGTTGTATTAGCTAGTTGGTGAGGTAACGGCTCACCAAGGCGACGATACATAGCCGACCTGAGAGGGTGATCGGCCACACTGGGACTGAGACACGGCCCAGACTCCTACGGGAGGCAGCAGTAGGGAATCTTCGGCAATGGACGGAAGTCTGACCGAGCAACGCCGCGTGAGTGAAGAAGGTTTTCGGATCGTAAAGCTCTGTTGTAAGAGAAGAACGAGTGTGAGAGTGGAAAGTTCACACTGTGACGGTATCTTACCAGAAAGGGACGGCTAACTACGTGCCAGCAGCCGCGGTAATACGTAGGTCCCGAGCGTTGTCCGGATTTATTGGGCGTAAAGCGAGCGCAGGCGGTTAGATAAGTCTGAAGTTAAAGGCTGTGGCTTAACCATAGTACGCTTTGGAAACTGTTTAACTTGAGTGCAAGAGGGGAGAGTGGAATTCCATGTGTAGCGGTGAAATGCGTAGATATATGGAGGAACACCGGTGGCGAAAGCGGCTCTCTGGCTTGTAACTGACGCTGAGGCTCGAAAGCGTGGGGAGCAAACAGGATTAGATACCCTGGTAGTCCACGCCGTAAACGATGAGTGCTAGGTGTTAGACCCTTTCCGGGGTTTAGTGCCGCAGCTAACGCATTAAGCACTCCGCCTGGGGAGTACGACCGCAAGGTTGAAACTCAAAGGAATTGACGGGGGCCCGCACAAGCGGTGGAGCATGTGGTTTAATTCGAAGCAACGCGAAGAACCTTACCAGGTCTTGACATCCCTCTGACCGCTCTAGAGATAGAGTTTTCCTTCGGGACAGAGGTGACAGGTGGTGCATGGTTGTCGTCAGCTCGTGTCGTGAGATGTTGGGTTAAGTCCCGCAACGAGCGCAACCCCTATTGTTAGTTGCCATCATTCAGTTGGGCACTCTAGCGAGACTGCCGGTAATAAACCGGAGGAAGGTGGGGATGACGTCAAATCATCATGCCCCTTATGACCTGGGCTACACACGTGCTACAATGGCTGGTACAACGAGTCGCAAGTCGGTGACGGCAAGCTAATCTCTTAAAGCCAGTCTCAGTTCGGATTGTAGGCTGCAACTCGCCTACATGAAGTCGGAATCGCTAGTAATCGCGGATCAGCACGCCGCGGTGAATACGTTCCCGGGCCTTGTACACACCGCCCGTCACACCACGAGAGTTTGTAACACCCGAAGTCGGTGAGGTAACCTTTTAGGAGCCAGCCGCCTAAGGTGGGATAGATGATTGGGGTGAAGTCGTAACAAGGTAGCCGTATCGGAAGGTGCGGCTGGATCACCTCCTTTCTAAGGATAAGGAATGCACATTGGTCTTGTTTAGTCTTGAGAGGTCTTGTGGGGCCTTAGCTCAGCTGGGAGAGCGCCTGCTTTGCACGCAGGAGGTCAGCGGTTCGATCCCGCTAGGCTCCATTGGTGAGAGATCACCAAGTAATGCACATTGAAAATTGAATATCTATATCAAATAGTAACAAGAAAATAAACCGAAAACGCTGTAGTATTAATAAAGAGTTTATGACTGAAAGGTCAGAAAAATAAGGTTAAGTTAATAAGGGCGCACGGTGGATGCCTTGGCACTAGGAGCCGAAGAAGGACGTGACAAACGACGATATGCCTTGGGTAGCTGTAAGTAAGCGATGATCCAGGGATTTCCGAATGGGGGAACCCAACAGGTAATGCCTGTTACCCATATCTGTTAAGGATATGAGGAGGAAGACGCAGTGAACTGAAACATCTAAGTAGCTGCAGGAAGAGAAAGCAAAAGCGATTGCCTTAGTAGCGGCGAGCGAAACGGCAGGAGGGCAAACCGAAGAGTTTACTCTTCGGGGTTGTAGGACTGCAATGTGGACTCAAAGACTATAGAAGAATGATTTGGGAAGATCAGCCAAAGAGAGTGATAGCCTCGTATTTAAAATAGTCTTTGTACCTAGCAGTATCCTGAGTACGGCGGGACACGTGAAATCCCGTCGGAATCTGGGAGGACCATCTCCCAACCCTAAATACTCCCTAGTGACCGATAGTGAACCAGTACCGTGAGGGAAAGGTGAAAAGCACCCCGGGAGGGGAGTGAAATAGAACCTGAAACCGTGTGCCTACAACAAGTTCGAGCCCGTTAATGGGTGAGAGCGTGCCTTTTGTAGAATGAACCGGCGAGTTACGATATGATGCGAGGTTAAGTTGAAGAGACGGAGCCGCAGGGAAACCGAGTCTGAAAAGGGCGCTTTAGTATTATGTCGTAGACCCGAAACCATGTGACCTACCCATGAGCAGGTTGAAGGTGCGGTAAGACGCACTGGAGGACCGAACCAGGGCACGTTGAAAAGTGCTTGGATGACTTGTGGGTAGCGGAGAAATTCCAAACGAACTTGGAGATAGCTGGTTCTCTCCGAAATAGCTTTAGGGCTAGCGTCGACATTAGAGATTCTTGGAGGTAGAGCACTGTTTGGGTGAGGGGTCCATCCCGGATTACCAATCTCAGATAAACTCCGAATGCCAATGAATTATGGTCGGCAGTCAGACTGCGAGTGCTAAGATCCGTAGTCGAAAGGGAAACAGCCCAGACCACCAGCTAAGGTCCCAAAATAATTGTTAAGTGGAAAAGGATGTGGGGTTGCACAGACAACTAGGATGTTAGCTTAGAAGCAGCTATTCATTCAAAGAGTGCGTAATAGCTCACTAGTCGAGTGACCCTGCGCCGAAAATGTACCGGGGCTAAAACAATTTACCGAAGCTGTGGATACCTTTAATAGGTATGGTAGGAGAGCGTTCTATGTGTGAAGAAGGTGTACCGTGAGGAGTGCTGGAACGCATAGAAGTGAGAATGCCGGTATGAGTAGCGAAAGACAGGTGAGAATCCTGTCCACCGTAAGACTAAGGTTTCCAGGGGAAGGCTCGTCCGCCCTGGGTTAGTCGGGACCTAAGGAGAGACCGAAAGGTGTATCCGATGGACAACAGGTTGATATTCCTGTACTAGAGTATGTAGTGATGGAGGGACGCAGTAGGCTAACTAAAGCAGACGATTGGAAGTGTCTGTCTAAGCAGTGAGGTGTGAATTGAGTTAAATGCTTAGTTCTATAACATTGAGCTGTGATGGGGAGCGAAGTTTAGTAGCGAAGTTAGTGACGTCACACTGCCAAGAAAAGCTTCTAGCGTTTAAACATACTCTACCCGTACCGCAAACCGACACAGGTAGTCGAGGCGAGTAGCCTCAGGTGAGCGAGAGAACTCTCGTTAAGGAACTCGGCAAAATGACCCCGTAACTTCGGGAGAAGGGGTGCTGACTTTAAGTCAGCCGCAGTGAATAGGCCCAAGCAACTGTTTATCAAAAACACAGCTCTCTGCTAAATCGTAAGATGATGTATAGGGGGTGACGCCTGCCCGGTGCTGGAAGGTTAAGAGGAGTGCTTAGCGTAAGCGAAGGTATGAATTGAAGCCCCAGTAAACGGCGGCCGTAACTATAACGGTCCTAAGGTAGCGAAATTCCTTGTCGGGTAAGTTCCGACCCGCACGAAAGGCGTAATGATTTGGGCACTGTCTCAACGAGAGACTCGGTGAAATTTTAGTACCTGTGAAGATGCAGGTTACCCGCGACAGGACGGAAAGACCCCATGGAGCTTTACTGCAGTTTGATATTGAGTGTCTGTACCACATGTACAGGATAGGTAGGAGTCTATGAGATCGGGACGCCAGTTTCGAAGGAGACGCTGTTGGGATACTACCCTTGTGTTATGGCCACTCTAACCCGGATAGGTGATCCCTATCGGAGACAGTGTCTGACGGGCAGTTTGACTGGGGCGGTCGCCTCCTAAAAGGTAACGGAGGCGCCCAAAGGTTCCCTCAGAATGGTTGGAAATCATTCGCAGAGTGTAAAGGTATAAGGGAGCTTGACTGCGAGAGCTACAACTCGAGCAGGGACGAAAGTCGGGCTTAGTGATCCGGTGGTTCCGTATGGAAGGGCCATCGCTCAACGGATAAAAGCTACCCTGGGGATAACAGGCTTATCTCCCCCAAGAGTTCACATCGACGGGGAGGTTTGGCACCTCGATGTCGGCTCGTCGCATCCTGGGGCTGTAGTCGGTCCCAAGGGTTGGGCTGTTCGCCCATTAAAGCGGCACGCGAGCTGGGTTCAGAACGTCGTGAGACAGTTCGGTCCCTATCCGTCGCGGGCGTAGGAAATTTGAGAGGATCTGCTCCTAGTACGAGAGGACCAGAGTGGACTTACCGCTGGTGTACCAGTTGTCTTGCCAAAGGCATCGCTGGGTAGCTATGTAGGGAAGGGATAAACGCTGAAAGCATCTAAGTGTGAAACCCACCTCAAGATGAGATTTCCCATGATTTTATATCAGTAAGAGCCCTGAGAGATGATCAGGTAGATAGGTTAGAAGTGGAAGTGTGGCGACACATGTAGCGGACTAATACTAATAGCTCGAGGACTTATCCAAAGTAACTGAGAATACGAAGCGTGATTATTTTTAAGTGAAAATTGAAAGATATTCAATTTTGAGTATGTATTACTCAAAGTTAAGTGACGATAGCCTAGGAGATACACCTGTACCCATGCCGAACACAGAAGTTAAGCCCTAGAACGCCGGAAGTAGTTGGGGGTTGCCCCCTGTGAGATAAGGAAGTCGCTTAGCT
>NZ_JASHFI010000025.1:0-3006 GCF_047460875.1 Streptococcus infantis
TTGTAGACTATATTGATTACTACAACAACAAACGAATTAAGGTAAAACTAAAAGGATTTAGTCCTGTACAATACAGAACTAAATCCTTTGCTTAAATTAATTGTCTAACTTTTTGGGGTCAGTACAAAACTAAACTCTTTTTCTTTCAATCTTCTTCTACCAAACGTTTAAACTCTGCTTGAATCTCTGTATTTTCTGTAGGTTTTAAGTACATGATTCCACCATTTGTTGTTGGTGAATGAAATACAATCGCTTCTCCTGTGTTGGTTATCGCAAAGAAGTAACTATGTACATCCGGGTATTTATCCCAATTACTGTAGCGTTCTACAATTCGGTACTGAGTAGTTCCTAACCCATTATCCGAGTATTCTGCATTTAATTTTTCACTTGGCCCATCACCAAAGGTATAGAGATTATCTGGACCGACATCTCCTCCTGATATGCCCTTTTTGTAATTAGGTTGCCCAAGTCTCTCGCCCCACCCTTTTATGAAGGATTCTAATTTAGCAGACTTACTAGCATTCCAAGGAGCCTTTTGTTCTTCACTCGAAATAGCCTTGCTGCTAGTAGAAGGTTCAAATTTTTGCCAATCAAGTTGATTGAAATCTAGCATTTCGGCTTCTGTTTTTCCAAACTCTGTATGCAAATTTTTATTTCCAGGAACCCGAATGTCCTGTTCCTGAACTTTACTTGCTACTTGCTGGCTCGAATTCAGATGATAAAGTACTCCCCTACCTTCTCCTGTTCCAGAGGTCCAACCTAATTCTAGAATATCACCACCCTGATAGATATTCATAGAATTTCTAGCACCACCATGGCCTGCAACAAAGCCCTCTGCCAAAAGTACCGGTCTCTCATTTACTAAATAATAAAGTCCCGAAATAAAATAACCGCCACTAGATTGCTCAACACCGATTAGCAACTCCTCGATACCATCTTGATTAAGATCCGTATACACATAGCGCATCTGATCCCCTTGAAAAACTGCATTTTCAACTGACCAACTGTTAATAGGCCGATCAGTTGCATTCAAATTTTTATAAAGATCTACTATTTTGTCTATATCCTTAGGTGTAGAAAGTATTTTTTTGTAATCATCAAAAATCGGCTTGTAGAATTCTTTAAAATCTTTCTTGGACGGTTCGTTAGTTGTAGACTGACTAGTAGTAGATGATAAGCTACTTTCCTGACTGGAAATATCACCATTTTGATTACTACAACCAATTATAAATAAACTTAAAAACAGAAAAAACGAGGCTCCTAAGACTTTTTTATTCTCCATAACATTCTCCTTTATTGTTACAGTAAATTTATACTTAAATCTCTCTTACATTATATCAAATGAAAAAGAGTTTGACATAGAATAAGAAAAACTAAGTGAACAATATGGGCTCTATACTATTTGTAGTGGGTAAATCCCCTGTAGATAATATGGAGCCTATTTTGTTGTAGAAAAAGTCCCATAAGACCTATAATGAAAAGCGACCAAACCATCATTAGAAAGAATCATATGCAACATATTTTATTTTATCTCTAAACTACTTTATATTAAAAACCCAAACATCAAGATTCTAGACATCATCAATAAGGATACACACAAGGAAATCATCGCTAATCTGGATTATGTAGCTCCATCTTTCACTGATTACAGAAATCAAATGAAGAAATATAATTTTCAAAAACCTTCTAAGATTCCTAAGCTTGAAACAGCGTATATACCTACTAGGAATCTTCTTAGAAAGGGCCGTTTTAAGTGATATCATTGCTCAAAAATGATAGTCGCAGAGACTTCTCTCGTCAAGAAGAATCACCAAATTCCTCGTAACATCAACCAAAAAAAGCTCAGAAGCTGATTAAAAAGAGTTCTATGACCGATATTGCCCATCAACTTTCCATTCAAACGTCAACTGACATACGAAAACTCAATGGATTTCACTTTAAGCATGATTTTAGCTATCTGCCTGAGATTATGTCCTGGGACATTTAAACAGTCAGGAGAGTAGCTGTTTCAATCGGAAAATGAAGATGAGTTTCATTGCTCAGGACTTTGACAAGCTTAATATTCTCACTGTTCTTGAGGGCAGAATACAAGCTATCATCAGAAATCACTTTCTCCGTTACGATCGAGTAGTCCGATGACGAGTGAAAATCATAACTATGGATATGTTTAGTCCTTACTATCACTTGGCTAAGCAGCTTCGCTTTCGAATTTCTAGGCTCAGGCTGAAACAGTCCACTGGACTGTTTCACTTCCAAATGCAAAAATTGTACATGATCGCTTTCACACTATACAACATCTAAGCCGGACTATGAGTCGTGTGCGTGTACAAATCATAAATCAACTTGATCAAAAATCTCATTAATACAAGGCTATTAAGGGTTATTGGAAGCACCTCAAATAAGATAGTCGTAAACTCAGCGATAAGCGTTTTTATCGTCCTATTTTTCGCATGCACTTGACAAATAAAAAGATTCCAGGCAAACTCTTAGACTATTCAGAAGACTTGAAACACCATTATAATCTCTATCAGCTCTTGTTTTTTCACTTTCAGAATAAGGAGCCTGAAAAATTTTTCGAATTCATTGAGGACAATCTAAAGCAGGTTCATCCTCTTTTTCAGACTGTCCTTAAAGCCTTAATCAAGGACAAAGAGAAAATCGTCAACGTCCTTCAGTTACCCTATTCCAACGCAAAATTGGAAGTTACTATTAATCTCATTAAACTTAACATACGCAATGACTTTGATTTTAGAAACTTTGAAAACTTCAAAAACATATTTTTAACGCTCTGAATATAAAAATGGAGAGGACTAAAATTGTCCTCTCCAGATGTTAGCTTTTATTCAACTCACTACAGTTGAAAAAGAGATAAAAATTTTGGCTCTATAATTTCTGTAGTGGGTAAAACCACCATAGGAATTATGGAGCCTATTTTGTTGTAGAAAAAAAGTCCCATAAGACCTATAATGAAAAGTGACCAAACCATCATTAGAAAGAATCTTATGG
>NZ_JASHFI010000026.1:0-1414 GCF_047460875.1 Streptococcus infantis
GGCTCTTTGTCAACTGTAGTGGGTTGATGAAAAGTTATAACCTGGAGAGGACCAACATGGTTCTCTCCTTTTTGATGTTCAAAGCAATGAGGATTCTAGTTTTAAAGTTTTCAAAGTTCCGGAAGCCAAAAGCATTGTGCTTGATGACCTTAATGAGGTTATTAGTAGCCTCTAGTTTCGCGTTTGAGTAGGGCAGTTCCAGTGCGTTCATGATTTTGTCCTTGTCTTTCAAAAAGGTCTTAAAAACAGTTTGAAAAATAGGATTTACAGAAGAAATTGTTTCGTCAATAAGACTAAAGAAATGGTCCGTTTGTTTCTCTTGAAAATGAAAGAGCACGAGTTGATAGAGGTCGTAGTGCTGTCTAAGTTCTTGAGAGTATGAAAGTAGCTTTTCTAGAATTTCTTTATTGGTTAAGTGTGACCGAAAAGTTGGGCGATAAAAACGTTTATCACTGAGTTTACGGCTATCCTGTTGAATGAGTTTCCAGTAACGTTTCAGTGCTTTATATTCGTGAGATTTTCTATTAAATTGATTCATGACTTGGATGCGAAGACGATTCATAGCTCGACTGAGATGTTGGACAATGTGAAAGCGGTCGAGAACGATTTTAGCGTTAGAAAAAAGTTTTCTGGCAATATCATAGTAGGGGCTAAACATATCCATGGTAATGACTTTCACGCGACTTCTCACCTGTCTAGAATAACGAAGGAAATGATTGCGAATAGTCACTTGAGTTCGCCCATCTAGGATAGCTACGATCTTTCTGGAATCAAAATCCTGTGCAATGAAGCTCATCTTACCTTTCTTGAAGCTGTATTCATCCCAAGACATGTGAGTTGGAAGGAAAGATAAATCTGTCTTGAATTTGAATTCTTTCAATTTACGAATGACTGTCGAAGTAGAGACAGATAGACTTTCTGCGATAGCCGTCATAGGGACTTTCTCGATTAATTTTTGAGTGATTTTCTGGTTGACGATAGTCGCGATTTGGTGATTCTTTTTGACTAAGGAAGTCTTTGCGACAGTTATTTTCCCGCAGACTTTACAACGGAAACGGCGTTTTCTCAATCGAATGAGTGTCTTATAGCCTGCACACTCTAGATAAGGGATTTTAGATTCTTTCTGGAAGTCATATTTAGTCATTTGCCCTAGGCAGTGATGACACTTAGGAGCAGGATAATCTAGCTTAGCGATGATTTCTTTATGCGTTCCAGCATCAAGATAATCCAAGATTATGATGTTCTTGTCTTTAATTTCGAGTAAGTTTGTGATAAAATTTAATTGTTCCATAAGATTCTTTCTAATGATGGTTTGGTCACTTTTCATTATAGGTCTTATGGGACTTTTTTTCTACAACAAAATAGGCTCCATAATTCCTATGGTGGTTTTACCCACTACAGAAATTATAGAGCC
>NZ_JASHFI010000027.1:0-1245 GCF_047460875.1 Streptococcus infantis
AGGCTACCGCACTTGTTGATGCTGAAGCTGAGGCTACCGCACTTGTTGATGCTGAAGCTGAAGCTACCGCACTTGTTGATGCTGAAGCTGAGGCTACCGCACTTGTTGATGCTGAAGCTGAAGCTACTGCGCTTGTTGACGCTGAAGCACTTGCTACTGCGCTTGTTGACGCTGAAGCTGAGGCTACTGCACTTGTTGATGCTGAAGCTGAGGCTACTGCACTTGTTGATGCTGAAGCTGAAGCTACTGCGCTTGTTGACGCTGAAGCTGAAGCTACCGCACTTGTTGACGCTGAAGCTGAAGCTACCGCGCTTGTTGACGCTGAAGCTGAGGCTACTGCGCTGGTTGATGCTGAAGCTGAAGCTACCGCACTTGTTGACGCTGATGCACTTGCTACTGCGCTGGTTGATGCTGAAGCTGAAGCTACCGCACTTGTTGATGCTGAGGCACTTGCTACCGCACTTGTTGATGCTGAGGCACTTGCTACCGCACTTGTTGAGGCTGAAGCACTTGCTACTGCGCTAGTTGACGCTGATGCACTTGCTACCGCACTTGTTGACGCTGAAGCTGAAGCTACCGCACTTGTTGATGCTGAAGCTGAGGCTACTGCACTTGTTGATGCTGAAGCTGAGGCTACTGCGCTTGTTGATGCTGAGGCACTTGCTACCGCACTTGTTGACGCTGAGGCTGAGGCTACTGCGCTTGTTGACGCTGAAGCTGAAGCTACTGCACTGGTTGATGCTGAAGCACTTGCTACTGCGCTTGTTGACGCTGAAGCACTTGCTACCGCACTTGTTGACGCTGAAGCTGAAGCTACCGCGCTTGTTGACGCTGAAGCTGAGGCTACTGCACTTGTTGATGCTGAAGCTGAAGCTACCGCACTTGTTGACGCTGATGCACTTGCTACTGCGCTTGTTGATGCTGAGGCACTTGCTACCGCACTTGTTGATGCTGAGGCACTTGCTACCGCACTGGTTGACGCTGAAGCACTTGCTACTGCGCTAGTTGACGCTGAAGCTGAAGCTACCGCGCTTGTTGATGCTGAAGCTGAAGCTACCGCACTTGTTGACGCTGAGGCTGAAGCACTTGCTACTGCACTTGTTGATGCTGATGCTGAGGCTACCGCACTTGTTGATGCTGAAGCTGAAGCTACCGCACTGGTTGATGCTGAAGCTGAAGCGACCGCGCTTGTTGATGCTGAGGCACTTGCTACCGCACTTGTTGATGCTGAAGCACTTGCTACTG
>NZ_JASHFI010000028.1:0-1050 GCF_047460875.1 Streptococcus infantis
CTGTCCGTGATGAAGATAAGAAACAAACCACTCTAACCTTCTACATTGACAAAGATAACGATGGTAATTATACAGAAGGAACTGATACCCTTATTCAAACATCCATTGTGAAAGATGGACAAGATGGAGCGACAGGTCAGTCAGGTCGTGATGGTAAAGAAGTTCTCAATGGTAAGGTAAATCCAGAAGCAAGCCAAGGTAAGGATGGAGACAGCTTCGTTAATACTGAAACAGGCGATGTCTTCGTTAAGAAGGACAATGAATGGAAACCAGCAGGTAACATCAAAGGTCCTAAAGGCGATAAAGGTGAGAACGGTAAAGACGGCTTCACTCCAGAAGTAACTGTGACAGACAACCAAGATGGCAGTCATACCATTACTATTACTCAGCCAGAAGGTAAGCCAGCCCTTACAACAGTCGTTAAAAACGGAGTAGATGGGCAAACACCAAAAGTTAAAGCTGTTCGTGATGAAGATAAGAAACAAACCACTCTAACCTTCTACATTGACAAAGATAACGATGGTAATTATACAGAAGGAACTGATACCCTTATTCAAACATCCATTGTGAAAGATGGACAAGATGGAGCGACAGGCCAGTCAGGTCGTGATGGTAAAGAAGTTCTCAATGGTAAGGTAAATCCAACACCAAGTCAAGGTAAGGATGGAGACAGCTTCGTTAATACTGAAACAGGCGATGTCTTCGTTAAGAAGGACAATGCATGGGAACCAGCAGGTAACATCAAAGGTCCTAAAGGCGATAAAGGTGAGAACGGTAAAGATGGCTTCACTCCAACAGTAACTGTTACAGACAACCAAGATGGCAGTCATACCATTACTATTACTCAGCCAGAAGGTAAGCCAGCCCTTACAACAGTCGTTAAAAACGGAGTAGATGGGCAAACACCAAAAGTTAAAGCTGTTCGTGATGAAGATAAGAAACAAACCACTCTAACCTTCTACATTGACAAAGATGGTGATGGTAACTATACAGAAGGAACTGATACCCTTATTCAAACATCCATTGTGAAAGATGGACAAGATGGAGCGA
>NZ_JASHFI010000029.1:0-979 GCF_047460875.1 Streptococcus infantis
GTTGATGCTGAAGCACTTGCTACTGCACTTGTTGATGCTGAAGCACTTGCTACTGCACTAGTCGATGCTGAAGCACTTGCTACCGCACTTGTTGATGCTGAAGCTGAAGCTACCGCGCTAGTTGACGCTGAAGCTGAAGCTACCGCGCTTGTTGATGCTGAGGCACTTGCTACTGCACTTGTTGATGCTGAAGCTGAAGCGACCGCGCTTGTTGATGCTGAAGCTGAAGCGACCGCGCTTGTTGATGCTGAAGCTGAGGCTACTGCGCTTGTTGACGCTGAAGCTGAAGCTACTGCGCTAGTTGATGCTGAAGCACTTGCTACTGCACTTGTTGATGCTGAAGCTGAAGCTACCGCACTTGTTGATGCTGAAGCTGAGGCTACCGCACTGGTTGACGCTGAAGCTGAAGCGACCGCACTTGTTGATGCTGAAGCTGAGGCTACTGCGCTTGTTGATGCTGAAGCTGAGGCTACTGCGCTTGTTGACGCTGAAGCTGAAGCTACTGCGCTTGTTGATGCTGAAGCTGAAGCTACCGCGCTTGTTGATGCTGAGGCACTTGCTACTGCACTTGTTGATGCTGAAGCTGAAGCGACCGCGCTTGTTGATGCTGAAGCTGAAGCTACCGCGCTTGTTGATGCTGAGGCACTTGCTACCGCACTTGTTGATGCTGAAGCACTTGCTACTGCACTTGTTGATGCTGAAGCACTTGCTACTGCACTAGTCGATGCTGAAGCACTTGCTACCGCACTTGTTGATGCTGAAGCTGAAGCGACCGCGCTAGTTGACGCTGAAGCTGAAGCTACCGCGCTTGTTGATGCTGAAGCTGAAGCTACCGCGCTTGTTGATGCTGAGGCACTTGCTACCGCACTTGTTGATGCTGAAGCTGAAGCTACCGCACTTGTTGATGCTGAAGCACTTGCTACTGCGCTAGTTGACGCTGAAGCTGAAGCTACTGCACTGGTTGATGCTGAAGCTGAGG
>NZ_JASHFI010000030.1:0-948 GCF_047460875.1 Streptococcus infantis
AAATTCTGTCACATCTGTGTAGCACTTTTGCATTGGTTTGGTTGCTTCAAATTGACGTTGAATAAGGTTATCTGCTTTCTTGCCAACCTCTCCTTGGTATGAAGAATACTTCCGTTTACGGCGAATTCGAGCCGTTAAACCAAGTACTTTCATCAGACGCTGCACCTTCTTATGGTTCACTACGAAGCCACGATTTCGTAATTCTAGAGTCATGCGACGATAGCCGTAATTTCCTTTATGCTCAGTATAAATTGACTGAATTTCAGCTTTAATATCAACATCCTTATCGCTTTGATCCAGCTGTTTTAAGTGGTAATAATAGGTTGAACGGGCAAGCTTAATAATCTTTAGAAGGATATCTAAAGAAAACTCTGTTACCAGTCCTTGAACAATTTCCGTTTTTCTTCTTGCTCCTTTTCGTCCCTCAATCGGAGTTCTCTCAACTTTTTTAGAATGGCATTCTCCGCTCTCAAGTACTCATTTTCTGCTTGAAGACGTTCTAATTCTGTCATATCTTCAAATTTCTTCTTTGGCTTACGTCCCATTTTAGGTGGTCTCCCTCTTGTTTTCTCAACAATAGTATACCCGTTTTTCTTATATTGTGCCAGCCAATTCGAAAGTAATCCACTACTTGGAAGAGCATAATCCAGAGACACCCTAATTTGTGAACGCCCCTCAAGAAGAACTTTATCAATGATCTCTTGTTTTAGTTCAGGAGAATAGTAACAATTCTTTCCTTTTTTGACGATTTCTATTCCATAACGATCAATCAATTTAATCATGTACTGAAGATTAGAAATGTTTATCCCAAATTGATTTGAAAGTTGTCTAAAGCTCTCTCCTTTCTTTCTTAATTCATATATTTGAACTTTATCTTCATAAGTTAATTTCATAATAAAAACACCCCAAAAGTTAGATTTTTATGTCTAACTTTTGGGGTGCAGTTCA
>NZ_JASHFI010000031.1:0-881 GCF_047460875.1 Streptococcus infantis
TTGCCTAAGGGACAATCTCGTATCGTGACTGAAGGTGTGAACGGTCGTCGCAGCCATTTCTACTCTGTGACTACTGCTGCGGATGGATCTGAAGTTAAGACTCTAGTTAGCAGTGAAGTAAGCCTAGAACCTATCACCCAAGTGGTAGAGGTGGGGAACCCTGTCACTCACCTTGGTGATGAAAAAGGGCAAGCAGCTACAACTGAGGAACTTCCTAAACTAGATGTCCAAACTGAAGACATTCCATTTACAACTATTACTCGTGAAACCGATCAGTTGCCTAAGGGGCAATCTCGTATCGTGACTGAAGGTGTAAACGGTCGTCGCAACTACTTCTACTCTGTAACTACAGCTACGGATGGAACTGAAGTTAAGACTCTAGTTAGCAGTGAAGTAAGCCTAGAACCTATCACCCAAGTGGTAGAGGTGGGGAACCCTGTCACTCACCTTGGCGATGAAAAGAGGCAAGCAGCTACAACTGAGGAACTTCCTAAACTAGATGTCCAAACTGAAGACATTCCATTTACAACTATTACTCGCGAAACAGACCAACTGCCTAAAGGACAATCTCGTATCGTGACTGAAGGTGTGAACGGTCGTCGTACACATTTCTATTCTGTGACTACGGCGACGGATGGATCTGAAGTTAAGACTCTAGTAAGCAGTGAAGTAAGCCTAGAAACTATCACCCAAGTGGTAGAGGTGGGGAACCCTGTTACTCACCTTGGTGATGAAAAAGGACAAGCTACTATCGCTGAAAACAAACCGAGAGTTGACATCCAAAATGAAGAAATTCCATTCACAACCATCACTCGCGAAACTAATCAATTACCTAAAGGACAATCTCGTATCGTGACTGAAGGTGTAAACGGTCGTCGTAG
>NZ_JASHFI010000032.1:0-678 GCF_047460875.1 Streptococcus infantis
AAGCTCTTGGTCCTTATCTGGTTTGTCTAGCTGTTTCAAGTGATAGTAGTAGGTCGAACGAGCTAGTTTAATGGCTTTTAGAAGAATATCTAACGAAAACTCAGTGATTAATTCTTGAACAATTTTTGTCTTTCTTCTTTCTCTTTTTTCTCCTTCAATCGGAGTTCTCTCAACTTTTTTAGGATGGCATTCTCCGCTCTCAGGTACTCATTTTCTGCTTGAAGACGTTCTAATTCTGTCCTCTCTTCAGGTCTCTTTTTTGGCTTACGTCCCATTTTAGGTACTCTCCCTCTTGTTTTCTCAACAATAGTATACCCGTTTTTCCTGTATTGTGCTAGCCAGTTAAGAAGTATCGTACGACTTGGGAGGCCGTATTCAAGAGAAACTCTATCTTTAGTCCAGCCTTCATGTAAAACTTTATTAATCATTTCTTGTTTTAAATCAGGAGAATAGTAACGATTTTTTCCTTTTTTGACGAACTCTATTCCGTAACGATCAATCAATTTAATCATATACCTAAGATTAGAATTATTTATCCCAAATTTATTTGAAAGCTTCTCTAAGCTATAGCCTTGTTTTCTAAGTTCATAGATCTGAACTTTATCATCATAAGTTAATTTCATAATAAAAACACCCCAAAAGTTAGATTTTTATGTCTAACTTTTGGGGTGCAGTTCA
>NZ_JASHFI010000033.1:0-622 GCF_047460875.1 Streptococcus infantis
AACCAGTTGTTCCTAATGTACCAGGCTACAAACCATACTTGCCAGATCCAAAAGATCCAAGCAAACCAGGTAAACCAGTAGAACCAGGAAAACCAATCACTCCTGAAAACCCAGGTGAAGACACACCAATCATCTACGTACCAATCGTAAATGATGTGAAGAAACCAACTAAACAAACAGTTAAGTTTGAAGGAGCAGGCGATAAGACTCCAGGAGACAATGTCCAAGATGACTTTACATTTACTGGTAAAGAAAACAAAGCTTCTGGAACTACAACATGGAATGAGAAGAGCCATACTTACGGTAAGGTATCTGTACCAGTAATTCCAGGTTACTACGCTGATAAGACAGAAGCTGGTGGTAAGACAGTTACTCCAGAAAATCCTGAAGCAACAGATACAGTTACTTACAAACCGCTTGGTAGCTTGGTTCCGAAATCTGATGATCCGAAATTCCCATCAACACCAGATGTGAAATATCCAAATGATCCAAAAGATCCAAGTAAACCAGGTCAACCAGTTGTTCCTAATGTACCAGGCTACAAACCATACTTGCCAGATCCAAAAGATCCAAGCAAACCAGGTAAACCAGTAGAACCAGGAAAACCAATCACTCCTGAAAA
>NZ_JASHFI010000034.1:0-588 GCF_047460875.1 Streptococcus infantis
TCGGGCTCATAACCCGAAGGTCGTAGGTTCAAATCCTGCTCCCGCAATTTTGGCTCGGTAGCTCAGTTGGTAGAGCAATGGATTGAAGCTCCATGTGTCGGCGGTTCGATTCCGTCTCGCGCCATATCTATTATTAATGCGGGTGTAGTTTAGTGGTAAAACTACAGCCTTCCAAGCTGTTGTCGCGAGTTCGATTCTCGTCACCCGCTTTGAACTTTTCGTTCATCTACCAAGTTTATTAACTTGGGCGCGTAGCTCAGGTGGTTAGAGCGCACGCCTGATAAGCGTGAGGTCGGTGGTTCGAGTCCACTCGTGCCCATTAATAGGAGAATTACTCAAGAGGCTGAAGAGGACGGTTTGCTAAATCGTTAGGTCGGGTAACTGGCGCAAGGGTTCGAATCCCTTATTCTCCGTATTCAAAGAGCTTTTATAGCTCTTTTTTAATTTCTTTTTAAAATTTGGGCTCTTTGTCAACTGTAGTGGGTTGATGAAAAGTTATAACCTGGAGAGGACCAACATGGTTCTCTCCTTTTTGATGTTCAAAGCAATGAGGATTCTAGTTTTAAAGTTTTCAAAGTTCCGGAAGCC
>NZ_JASHFI010000035.1:0-585 GCF_047460875.1 Streptococcus infantis
GCTTCACGAAGTCACTTGGCGATGCAGAAAATACACAAGTGATCGACACCACTAAATTCGCATTTGGACGTTACTACAAGTTCGACATCCCAACAACAGTGAAAGCTGATGTGGCAGCTGGTGTAGATATCGAAAATACTGCAGCTCAAGTAGTCAACTACTACAACCCAACAACTAAGAAAGTTGAAAAACCAAGCAAACCAACTGAAAAACGTGTGAATAGCGTACCAGTACAAGTGGAATTCAACTTCACTAAACGCTTAGAAGGTCGTGAATTGAAAGCGAACGAATTTAGCTTCGTCCTTAAAGATTCAGAAGGTAAGACTCTTGAAACTGTAACGAACGATGCATCTGGAAACGTTAAGTTCTCAGCTATCGAATTCAAGAAAGAACAAGCAGGAGTTCACAACTACACAGTTGAAGAAGTTAAAGGATCTGACGCAACCGTTACATACGACACCATGAAAGCGAATGTAACAGTAACTGTTTCTCACGATGGAACAGCTAAAGTTCTTGTAGCAACTGTTGGCGAAATCGCTGATAAAGAGTTCAACAACCGCGTAACTCCTCCAGAAGAACCTAAGT